>JBKJOC010000414.1:0-5865 GCA_046595725.1 Candidatus Eiseniibacteriota bacterium | reverse complement strand
TCCGCCAGGTCGTCGACCTGCGCGGGGCAGCGCATCTCGTCGATGAACAGCGGGTAGGCGGCGCGTCCCTCCAGGCCGTCGAGCCAGGTCCGAAGCGAGCGATCCAGCGGCTCCAGTCGATAGAGCAGCGACGCCCGCACCAGGATCGCGTCCGGATCGGCGGCACGGACGAGAGACTCTGCACGGGCCTTCGCCCGGCCATAGTCCGTGATGGGGGACGGCGGCGCGTCTTCGGCGAACGGACCGCTCGCGCCGTCGAACACCATGTCGCTCGAGAGGGAGACCATGCGGGCCCCGGTCGCGCGCGCGGCCGCGGCCAAGAGCGCCGAGCCCTGGACGATGACCGGCTCGAGATCGTGGGGCGCGATCGCCACGGCGGTGTGGAGCACGACGTCCGGCTTTGCCTCGGCAAGCAGGGGCGCGAGCGCCGCGGAGTCGCGCAGGTCGAGCGGCCGCCATTCGACGCCGACGCCCGGCGGGGGAGCGGCGCGATGGAACGTGGCGAACGTACGGATCGAGGCATCGCGCCGGGCCGCGGCGAGCACGGCGCCGCCGAGCAGCCCGGTGCCGCCCGTGACGAGCAGGCGGAGCCGACGCTGGGGAACGCGCGGATCGGGGGACGAGGTCATGAACCCAGTCTAGCTCGCGGCGATAACTCCGTGCCCGGGCGATTCTTGACAGGGGGAACCCCCCGGGGCACACTGCCCCCGTGCGCATCATTGCGGGGCGATTCCGGGGGCATCCCCTTGCCGTGCCGCGGGGCCACGCCACGCGCCCGACATCCGACCGCGTGCGCGAAGCGCTGTTCGCCATCCTCGGGGACATCGCGGATCTCCCGGTGCTCGACCTTTTCGCCGGCTCTGGCGCGCTCGGTCTCGAGGCGCTATCGCGCGGGGCCCTGCACGCCACCTTCGTCGAGGACTCGCGCCCGGCGGCGCTCGCGCTCCTGGTGAACATCGAGACGCTTGGCGTCTCAGAGGAGACGAGCCTGATCCAGGCCGACGCCCGCGCCGCGCTCAAGCGGCTGGCCCGCGAGGAGGCGCGCTTCGGCCTCGTGTTCGCGGACCCGCCCTACGCGGCGCGCGAGACCAGGGAGACGCTCGCGGCGCTGGTCGAGTCGGGAATCCTGCTCGAGGGAGCGTGGATCGTGCTTGAGCACGCGGCCCGCACCCCGCCGCCGGCGGAACTGGATCGCTGCACGCTGCGCTTCACGCGGACCTACGGCGACACCGCGCTGACGTTCTACCGGCACTCGACCACGGAGGCGGCATGAGCGGTTCACCGGCGGGCAGCACCGCCCGCACCGCGTTGTTCCCCGGCACGTTCGACCCCTTCACCAACGGCCATCTCGACCTCACCGAACGCGCGGCGCGCATGTTCCCGCGCGTCGTGGTCGCGGTCTCGCACTCGCCGCGCAAGGGCACGCTGTTCGCGCTCGAGGAACGCGTCGCGCTGGCCCGGGAGGCGGTCAGGGCGCTCTCGAACGTCGAGGTGATCGGCTTCGACGGCCTGGTGGTCGACTGCGCAAAGAAGGTCCACGCCGAGGTCATGTGCCGCGGCATCCGCGCAGTCTCCGACTTCGAGTTCGAGTTCCAGATGGCGCTCATGAACCGGCGTCTGTCGCCCGAGTTCGAGGTCGTCTTCCTGATGCCGTCGGCGCGCTATACGTTCCTCAACTCGACGCTGGTCAAGGAGATCGCGCGGCTTGGCGGCGACATCGCAGGCCTCCTGCCGCCGAACGTCGAGGCCCGGCTGCTGGATCTCTTCAAGGACGAGCGCGCGCACTATCGCGCTGCCACCTGACATGGGATTGCTCGACACGCTGGCCAGGAAGGCGTCGCTCGCGCCGCGCCGCCTCGTGCTGCCCGAGGGCGAGGATCCGCGCATCGTGCGCGCGGCGGGCACGCTGGCCGGGCGCGGCTACGCCCGGGTCACTCTGCTCGGCGACGCCGAACGCATCCGGCAGGTGGCGCGTGCCCAGCAGGCGAACCTGAATGGGGTGACGATCCGCTCGAGTACCGAGCCCGGGCTGATCGAGCGCACCCGCGTCGCGCTGGTCCTTGCGCGCGGAGACCGGCTCGACGCTGCGCGCCTGGCCGAGGAGTCGCAGAAGGTCACGATGCAGGCCGCGGCGCTGGTCGGAGCAGGGGAGGCGGACGCGTTCGTCGCCGGGGCCACGCTCCCGACCAGCGACGTGCTGCGCGCCGCCATTTTCCTCGTGGGCACCGCGCCCTTCGTGCGCACGGTGGCGTCCTACTTCGCCATGGTCAAGGAGGAGGTGGGCGGCAGGGAGCGCGTCCTGTTCTTCGCCGACGGCGGCGTCGTCCCGGACCCGGACCCGGCCCAGCTCGCCGACATCGCGATCTCGACGGCGGACCGCTTCCGGGCCCTGACCGGCCTCGAGCCCCACGTCGCGATGCTCTCGTTCTCGACCAAGGGCAGCGCGCGGCATCCGCATGTCGACAAGGTGGTCGAGGCCACGGCGCGCGCGCGCGCTCTCCGGCCCGACCTGCACATCGACGGGGAGTTGCAGGCCGACGCCGCACTGGTCCCGGAAGTGGCAATGGCGAAGGCGCCCGGTTCGATCGTGGCCGGGCACGCCAACGTGCTGATTTTTCCGGACCTCGACGCGGCGAACATCGGGTACAAACTGGTGCAGAGGCTGGGCGGCTGGGCGGCATACGGTCCGATCCTGTCGGGCCTGGCGCGCCCGGTGAACGACCTGTCGCGCGGCTGTTCGGCCGAGGACATCGTCACAGTGTCCCTGTTCGCGCTATCGGGCGCGATGTCCGGGGCAGAGGCCGCATCCTAAAAGACACGCAAGGAGGCGAAGTGCGACTGTCGCGCATCGCGCAGGACGCGAAGCTCTCGGGCACGCTTGCGATCGACGAGCAGTTCCAGCTTCGGCGAGCGGAGGGGCAGGACGTGATCTCGCTCGGCGCCGGCCAACCCGACTTCCCGTCGCCGCCCGCGGCTCTGGCGGGCGGGATCGAGGCGATCGAGAGCGGGCTCACGCGCTACACGGCGGTCGCCGGCACGCCCGAGCTGCGCGCCCTGATCGCGAGGAAGCTCAAGGACGAGAACGGCCTCGCGGTGACCCCGAGCCAGGTCGTGGTCACGGCGGGCGCGAAGCAGGCGATCTACCACACCCTGCTGGCGCTGGTCGATCCGGGGGACACGGTCCTCGTCCCGACGCCGGCGTGGCCGAGCTACGTCGACATGGTGCGGCTGGTCGGCGGCGTGCCGGTGACGGTCCCGCTGTCGGCGGAGAACGGGTACAAGCTGACGAGCGAGCTCCTGATGCGCGCGCTCGCCGGGACGCCGCGCCGGCCCGGGGTGCTGATCTTCAATCATCCGGGCAATCCGACCGGCGCGGTGTACGCTCGCGAGGAACTGGCCCGCCTGGCGGAGGTTGCGCGCGGGGAGGATCTGTTCGTCATCTCGGACGAGATCTACGAGCACCTGACCTACGACGGCACGTTCACGTCGTTTGCCACGCTGCCGGGCATGCGCTCTTGTACCGTGACCGTGAACGGCTTCTCGAAGGCATTCTCGATGACGGGCTGGCGCATGGGATACTGCGCCGGGCCGGCGCCCGTGATCAAGGCGATCTGCGCGATCCAGAGCCACACCTCGGGCAATGCCTCGAGTGTCTCGCAGCACGCGGCGCTCAAGGCGCTCGAGGCGCAACTCGAGGGCGGCGAAGGCAAGGAGCCCCTGGTTCGCATGCAGAACGCGTTCCGGCTGAGGCGCGACATCGTGTGCCGGATGCTGGCCGACATTCCGGGGGTGAGCTTCGTCAAGCCGGGCGGCGCGTTTTACGTCTTCGCGGACGTCTCGTCGTACTACGGGCGTCCACTCGCCAAGGGCCGGGTCGCGCTCGGCTCGCTCGAACTTGCGTCCTACCTGCTCGATGAGGCAGGTGTCGCCGTCGTGCCGGGGATCGCCTTTGGCGACGATCGCTGCATCCGGCTCTCGTTCGCGGCCGCCGCCGAGGACCTGACCGTCGCATTGAAGAGGATCCACCGCGCGCTCTCGGGTTGAGGCGCGCGTCCACCTTCGCAGACCGGAACGCGCGATGCCGACTTACGAGTACGAATGCCAGAAGTGCGGTCACCGCTTCGAGGATTTTCATTCGATGACCGCAAAGCCGCTGTCGAAGTGCCCGGAGTGCAAGGGCAAGCTCAAGCGGCTGATCGGCGCCGGCGCGGGACTGCTGTTCAAGGGCTCGGGCTTCTACATCACCGACTACCGATCCTCCTCGTACCAGGACAAGAAGAAGGGCGACAGCACGAGCAAGTCCGAGGGCGCCGCAAAGTCCGATGCCCCGGCCGCCAAGGCCGAAACGGTGGCGGCGAAGCCCGCGGCTGCCGCGAAGCCCGAGAGCAAGGCCACCACGAAGAAGAAATCCGAATGAGCGCCTTCGCGGATCGCGCGACGATACGCGTCGAGGCCGGTGACGGCGGCCCCGGCGCGATTTCGTTCCGGCGGGAGAAGTTCATTCCCAAGGGCGGCCCCGACGGCGGAGACGGCGGCAAGGGCGGAAGCATCCTGTTCCAGGTCGACCCCAACAAGCGGACGCTGCTCGACTTCCAGGCCGAGAAGCTCTTCCGCGCCGGCAAGGGCGGCCAGGGCAGCGGGCAGACTTCGACCGGCAAGGACGGCAAGAACCTCACGATCCGGGTCCCTCCCGGCACGCAGGTGCGCGACGCCGACACGGGCGACGTGCTCGCCGACCTGGTCGAACCCGGCATGATCTGGATCGCGGCCAAGGGCGGCAAGGGCGGGCGCGGCAACGAGCGCTTCAAGACGGCCACCAACCAGGCGCCGCGCCGCGCGGATCCCGGTGTCCCCGGAGAGCGGAAGAAGCTCGCGCTCGAACTCAAGCTGGTGGCCGACGCCGGGCTCGTGGGATTCCCGAACGCCGGCAAGTCGACGCTCCTCGCCGCGGTTTCGAGTGCGCGCCCGAAGATCGCGGACTATCCGTTCACCACGCTTCGCCCGGTACTGGGGGTTGTCACCCTGGGCGAAGAGCGGGTCTTCGTGCTCGAGGACATCCCCGGGCTGATCGAGGACGCGTCGAAGGGCAAGGGCCTGGGCCACGAGTTCCTGCGCCACATCGAGCGCACGCGCGTCCTCGTCTTCGTGGTCGACGTCACGACCGAGGATCCCGGCGCCGCGCTGGCGACGCTCGAGGGCGAACTCTCCGCGTGGTCGGCCGAATTGCTCGAGAAACCCCGCCTGGTGGTCTTCTCCAAGGCGGATCTTCTGCCGAAGGGAGAGGCCGAGGAGCGTGCGCTGCCGTTCGGCGCGCTCGCGGTCTCAGCCGCGACCGCGCAGGGCCTCGACGCGTTCAAGGAGAGGATCGGCGTAGTCCTTGACGCCGAGCGCCTGCGCGAGGCAACCTGAAGCTGCACCTTGCGCTGTCCTCCTTCACCCGCCCCGGATCGTGAACGCCATGGCCGACGAACCCTACTCGACCCTGCGGCCCTTCGACGCGCTTTCGCCGCGCGGACTCGCCGGCAAGCGCGAGTACGTGCTTGACCTCGAGCAGAAGGGTGACGAGAGCGCCGTCCGGCTGTTGGTCGAGTGCCTCGCCGACGAGTCGGGTTACCTGCGCGACCTCGCCGCCGCCGCGCTGGTGCGGCTGAACGCTCCCGCCGCGCCGATCCTGCCCTTGCTGGCCTCCGGGCTCTGGTATACGCGCGTGAGCGCGGTGCGCACACTGGGCCGGCTCGGCGCGCGCGAGGCCGCGCTGCCGCTTGGCGCGCTGCTCAAGGACACCAACGAGAGCGTGCGCGGCGAGACCGTCGAAGCGCTGGCCGCGATCGCGCGCGGCGGCAGCGACGTGCACGTCGCGCGCTC
>JBKJOC010000478.1:0-2599 GCA_046595725.1 Candidatus Eiseniibacteriota bacterium | reverse complement strand
CCGCATCCCGGTGGTCGACAGCTCGGATCGGCTGGTGGGAATCGTCTCGTTCTCGGACATCGTCCGGCTGGCCTCGACCGACGGGATCCTGCGCAGCATCGGCGACCATGACATCGTCGCGGTGTACCGCGCGATCAAGACGCCGCGCGCGGGCGAGCCGGTGGGCGCGGGTGCGGAGCTGGACCGTTGGAAGGACGAACAGCCCGCGGCCGCCGATCGCGCGTTCGGGGAAACCCGCGAGAGCTGAGACCTGAAGTGCGGCGCCGGCACGACACCGGCGCCGCATCCGGCTGATCAGGCCCCGAGCTTCGCCTTCAGGGACTTCGCGTGGTCCAGGTGCGCCGAGATCGTCGGTCGCGCGGATTGCAGCAACGCCTTGAGTTCGGCATTCTGCGCCGAGGGGATCAGGGTGTTGTCGAGCTGGTCGAGCACCGCCTGGTGCAGGTCGACCTCGCTGTTGGCGTACGCCTTGTCGAACTCCGATCCGCTCAGGCCGTTCAGCATCTGCCGCGTCGACTCCCCGTTCTGGCGAAGCTGCGTGCTGGTCGGATTCTCCGCGGCGGTCACGCCGAGTTTCGTCAGGAGTGCGCTCCCCTGTTGATTGAGCGCGGTGTGGGCCTGGACCATCTCCCTGGCGAAGGCCTTGACCTCCGCGTTCGTGCTCTTCGTGAGTGCGAGCTTTCCGTTCTCGATATCCGAGTCGTTCGCCGCGGTGACGGTCGCCGCGATCTCGGCGTCCGTCGGAGTCGTCGCCACCTGCGTCGTCTCGCCGGGTGTGGTGGTCGAGACCGTGCTGGTGGTCTGGTCGGTCTCCTTCTTGGCGCACGAACTGAGCGAGATCGCCAGCATTGCGGTGAGCAGCAATGTGCCGGGGCGGGTGAGTAGGTTCCGCATGGTGCCTCCGTCCTTGAAGGGTCGACCGGGCAGATGTGCCGGGCCATTCCCCCCGTGACGCTTACCCTTCAGCGCCGCGGCGTCAAGGGCCGCCACGAATCCCGCGCCCACGGGGGGTCCGAGCGCCTCGAGCAGGACGGCCGCGACCCCCGCGGCGGGAAGCGATCCCATGGCCCCCGGGCCGCCCGCGTTGGACTAGAGTCATGGGAGGGCGGCCCGGCGCCACGAAGGCGCCCGGTCGCCATCCGCCTGAACCCAGGAGTCTCACCATGCCTTACATCACCGTCGGCGAAGAGAATTCCGGTGCGATCGACCTCTACTACGAAGACCACGGTTCTGGAAAGCCCGTCGTCCTGATCCACGGCTGGCCGCTGAGCGGAAGCTCGTGGGAGAAGCAGGTGCCCGCGCTGATCGAGGCCGGTTATCGCGTCATCACGTACGACCGCCGCGGCTTCGGCGCCTCGAGCAAGCCCTGGTCGGGCTACGAGTACGAGACCCTGACGCGCGACCTCGATCGGCTGCTCACCAAGCTCGACCTCAAGGACGTCACCCTGGTCGGCTTCTCGATGGGCGGCGGCGAGGTCGCGCGCTATCCCGCGGCGTTCGGCACCGCGCGCGTCTCGCGGGTCGCGTTCATCGCCGCGATCACGCCGGCGCTGCTCAAGAGCGATGCCAACCCCGGTGGCGTCGACCTCGCGGTCTTCGACGGCATCCGCGCCGGCCTCCAGAAGGACCGGCCCGCGTTCCTCACGGAGTTCTTCAAGAACTTCTACAACCTCGACCTCACGCTCGGGAAAGAGATCAGCGAGGAAGCCGTGCGGCTGAGCTGGAACATCGCGTCCGGGGCCTCGCCCAAGGGCACGTACGACCTGGTGGGCGCGTGGGGCACCGATTTCCGCAGGGATCTCGAGAAGCTCGAGTTGCCGACACTGGTCGTCCACGGCGATGCCGATCGCATCCTGCCGGCAGCGGTCACGGGACATCGCACGCGCGACTTGGTCAAGGGATGCAAGTACGTCGAGATCAAGGGCGGCCCGCACGGGCTCAACTGGACGCACGCCGAGGAGCTGAACGCCGCTCTGCTCGAGTTCCTCAAGACCCCGGTGGACGCAGCGGCCGCGCGCTGAACTTGAGCGAGTCCGGGCTCGCCGACGTGATCGTGCCCGCGGGATTCCTTGCGTGTTGCAAGGCCGCGGCGCGACACGCAGACGGAGCGTTCTCAATCGGATCGAGCTCCTGACGAGCGCAACCGGTCTCGATTTCGAAGATGCGTAGTCACGACACGTCATACTTCGGATCGGATCCATCGAAATTCCCGTGCTGGCGAGAGAGGATCTCATCCGCAACAAGCGGGCAGTCGGGCGGCCGCAGGATCTCGCCGATATCGCAGAGTTGGAACGACTGTAGCCTCAATACGCCGCGCACCAAACGGCGTCCGTGCACAGACGGTGCCACCTCTGCACGGACCAAGAATGCAAAATGGCCCCGGACCTTCGGGAGGTCGTGCTGACCTACCGGGCTCCGGGGCCAATCATGATGACTCCTGAACTACTGCAGCACGACCACGCGTTCGACCAGTCGCCGTCCTGGCACGTCCATGCGGGCGAAGTAGACGCCGCTTCGCAGCGCGGCCTCACGCACCGGGGTGGTGTGAGTTCCGGCCGCGAACTCGCCATGGGCGAGCAGCGCGACGCGCCGGCCCGCG
>JBKJOC010000269.1:0-3926 GCA_046595725.1 Candidatus Eiseniibacteriota bacterium | reverse complement strand
TCGTCGCGGAACGGCAGCATGAAGCCCTGGCCGGACTGGACGAAGGTGCCGACGGCCGGAAAGCCCGCCTCCCGAAGCCTCTGCCGCCACAGCGCGGCGTAGTCGTTGACCAGGTCGATGCCGACAATCCGCCCGATGCCGAGTCGCGCCAGCACGACCGAGGACGCCCCGGCTCCGCATCCGAAATCGAGGACACGCCACGAGGGTCGATCGGAAAATCGCGCGAGGAGAATTTCCAGGCGATCGCGAATGTAGGGCGGATGCTCCGACCTCAGGAGCTCGTCGATCAGGTCGAGTCCCGGGCGATGGACCGACAATGCCCGGATGAAGTCTTCTGAGTAGGGCGTCAGGAGGGTCACGCCGCCACCCGCGACCCGGCTCTGGCCATTCACGTCAACGAGGGTCCACGGCGCCTGATTCACTTCCGATTCCGTGCGCGCGACTCGAGCAGTTCCTCGTACACCCCGACGGTCGCATCCACCACCCGTTCCCATGAGTAGTGCTCGGCGATGTGCCCGCGCGCCCTGGCCTCGAACTGCCGCACCAGCGCGGGTTCCTTGATCAGGCGGCCGAGCTGGCGGGAGAGGTCGTCGACGTCCCGGTTCTTGAACGTGAACGCGGCGTCCTCGGTGACCTCGAGGTTCTCCGGGATGTCGGAGATCAGCACGCAGCGCCCGTAGGAGAGGGCCTCGAGCAGCGAGAGCGAGAGGCCTTCGAGCGTCGAGGGCTGGACGACGCAATAGGCGTTCGACCACAGTTCCTCGAGCGCCTCGCCGTACACGTAATCCAGCATGCGCACGCGCGGTCCCTCGAACTTCTTGATCTTGGCGACGTAATCGTCCGAGCCCGAGGAGCCCCCGACGAGCGCGAGCGTCAGGTCGGTGTCGAGGCGCGAGAACGCCTCGCACAGGAAGTGGACGCCCTTCTCCGGCACCAACCTTCCGACGAACAGCACGTACTTGTGGGCCTCGAGCCCGAACTTGAGGATCCGGTGCGCGGCGCGCGGCTCCGGCAACACGGTGCCGTTCGGGATCGCGGCCGTGGCCTTGCCGTGGTGCTCGGCGAAGTACTTCTGAAGCGTGCGTGAGACCACGATCGTGCGGTTCGGGAAGTTGACTGCGGGGCCCTCGCACTGCTTGAGGAACCACGACGCCGCCGCCCCCCACTTCTCGCGCTGCCAGTCGAGACCGTGCACCGTCACCACCGTAGGCTTGCCGAACAGACGCGGGATGCCGGCGAACACCGAGGGGCCGAGCGCATGGAAGTGGACGACGTCGTAGTCCTTGAACACGGCGTGCGCGGTCGAGGCCGCGACGTGGGTGGCGGTGTCGAGGTGCTTGGTGTTGATGCTCGGCAGCCGCACCAGCTGGACGCCGTGGTAGCGGCCTCCCGCCGGCGTGTAGTGGAGCCGGCAGTAGACCGACACTTCGTGCCCACGCAGGACGAGGCGGCGCGCGATCTCCTCGACGTGGCGCTCGATCCCGCCGTAAAGCGCGGGGACGCCCTTCTGCCCGACCATCGCGATCTTCACGCGGCCGCCTCCGCCGGCAGCGCCCGGCCCGCGCGGCGCGCGGTCTGGGCGTAGACGTCGAGCATCGCGGCCAGGTGCGGTAAAGGCGCGTACCGAGTCTCGACCATCGCGCGACCCGCCCGGCCCATCGCCTCGGCGCTCGCGGGATCCTCGACCAGGCGCTTCATCGCCGCGCCGAGCTCGGCCGGCGACGCGGGCGGAACCAAGAGGCCGGTGGCGCCGTCCTCGACGATCTCGGGGATCGTCCCGAGGCGCGTCGAGACCACGGGCTTGCCGCGCGCGCTGGCCTCGTGGATCACCATCGGGCGGACCTCGTACCACTCGCTCGGCAGCACCAGGCAGGCCGCGCCCGCCCAGGCACGGTCGTAGGCCTCGCCCACCAGGTGGCCCGCGAAGGTCAAACGCGCGCGCTGCTCGGGCTTGACGCGGGCCTCGAGCGCCGCGCGCAACGGACCGTCACCGGCGATCACCAGTTCGAGGCCGGGCGTCACGCGGTGCGCCTCGAGCAGCGTGAACAGGCCCTTCTCCTCGGACAGCCTGCCGGCGAACAGCGCGTAGCGGCCGCCGCCGTAGGCGGGTGCGTACGACGACGCGTCGACGAAGTGCGGGACGAACGCGAGGCGCTCCCGCGGCACGCCGTGCTCCATCAGCTTTGCCATCAGGAACAAGCTCGGGCAGTGGAAGACGTGGACGCGGCGGTAGCTGCCGACCAGGCGATGGAGCGTCGCCTCCGCCGCGCTGGTCATCGACAGCGGCAGCGAGTCCGCATTGCAGCGCCTGAGGACCGCATTCCAGAAGTGTCCGTGCTTGCAGCGCTCGCACACTTCCCCCTGCGAGCGAAACGTGTAGACCGGGCACAGCAGCTTGTAGTCGTGCAGGGTCTGGATCATCGGCACGCCCGCGCGCGCGAGCGGCGTCAGGATCGAGGGCGAAAGCTGGTGCGCGATGTTGTGCAGGTGCGCGATGTCGACCGGCTCCTCCCTGAGGAGCTGCGCGAGCTTCGCGCGCGCCTCGGTGCTGTAGATCACGCGCGCCGCGCGGCCGAGGTCGGTGAAGACGTTGCGACGTCCGCGAAACTCGACCTGCGAGACGAAGTGCCGCGCGTACGGCGAGGGCAGGTTTGACGGATGCTGCATGGCGAAGGGGATGACCGTGTGGCCGGCCTGCTCGAGCAGGCGCGTGAGCCGGAACACGTAGGCCTCAGCGCCCGCCTTTTCGTAATAGAACTTGTGCGCCATGAGGATCCTCACGCCGGCACCGCCCCTCCGGCGCGCCGGGCCGTGTATGCCTCGCACAGTCGATCGGCCTGCGCGCTCCAGGCGTAGCCCGCCAGCGCCTCGGGGCGACCGCCCAACCGGGGCGGATCCCGGCGCAAGGCCGCGGCGAACTCGTCGACCTCGGCGATCGCGATGAAGGGCTTCAGCCGATCGAATCCGCGCACGCCGAATGGCGTCGAAACGACATCCAGACCCGCCGCCAAATACGTCGGTAGCTTCACGTTGGATCCGGCCCCTACGGTGATGGGATTGAGCCCAAGATCGGCCCCCCAGAGGTAGGGCGTCAAGTCCGCCTGCTCGGGAACGGCGCGCACGCGGCTCTCCCCCGCCGCACGGGTCCGGAAGGTCGTGGTGACGTTGCCGACCAGGTACAATCGCGCGCGCAACGACTCGAGTTCCGGCACCACCACCCGAAAGAGGTCCTCGACAGCGCGACGGTTGTGCGCGAAGTCGGTGCCGAGGAACAACAGCCCGCGCTCCCCCGGCGCAAGGCCGAGTGCCTCGCGCGCGCCCTGCTTTTCGCCGGGCGACGGCGCGCGCAGGCGCGCGGCATCGAAGCCGTTGTCGACCACCGCGATCTTGGACGCGGGCGTGCCGTAGCGCGCGACAAAGCTGTCGCGATCCGCGGCGCTCACCGCCACCACCAGGTCGGCCGCGTCGAGCGCCTCCTGCTCGAGCGCCTCGAGCTTTCTCGCCCACCCCGCCTGCTTCGCAACGCCCGAGCCCACGCGCTCGGCCCACTCCGCTTCCACGTTCTGCGCTCCGTAGACCCTCAACGTGCCGGGCCGTGCGGCCTGGAGCAGCGGCGTCAGGTTGAGCGAATCGACCTCGAGCACATCGGCTTCGGGATCGAACGCGCGCGCGACCAGCCGCGGCAGCCTGCGATGTCCCTCGGCCACGAGCGAGAGCGGCGCGATGCCGGCGCGCTCGAGCCAGGCGAAGAGCGTCGGGTGCCACGGCTTGACGCGCACGATCGTGACCCCCTCCCGTTCCTCGCGCCGTGGCGCGCGCTCGCGCGACTTGAGCGCGGACACGATCGAGACTCCCGTGATCTCCGGCCTTCGCGTCAGTCCCTGGTAGAGGTTCCACACCCGGACCGTCACGCCCATGCGCGGCGG
>JBKJOC010000104.1:0-2826 GCA_046595725.1 Candidatus Eiseniibacteriota bacterium | reverse complement strand
TGCGGCTCGAGGTCGTGACGCGCCGCGCGCCGACCCCCGAGGAGATGGAGGCGCTGCTCTTTGCCTGGACCGTCGTCGGCCGCGCGCGCTCGAACGCGATCGTGATCGCGCGCAACGACCGCACGCTCGGGATCGGCTCGGGCCAGACCAGCCGCATCGACGCGGTCGAGGTCGCGCTCATGAAGGCCCGCCGCTCGGGGCACGACACGCATGGCGCGGTGCTGGCGTCCGACGGGTTCTTCCCGTTCGGCGACTGGGTCGAGCCGGCGCGCGCCGCGGGAATCCGCTGCGCGATCCAGCCCGGCGGCTCGATGAGGGATGCCGAATCGATCGCCGCCTGCGACGAGGCCGGGCTCGCACTCGTCCTGACCGGCCGCCGGCTGTTCCGCCACTGATGCGCGTTCCCCGGAATCCCGCCGCCCGGCCCCGCCAGCTCGTGCTCGTGCTCGACTTCGGCTCGCAGTACACGCAACTGATCGCGCGCCGCGTGCGCGAGGCCGGCGTCTATTGCGAGGTGCGGCCGTACGACGTGTCGCGCCCCGAGCTCAAGCGCCTCGCGCCCAAGGCGATCATCCTCTCGGGGTCGCCCCAGAGCGCGCACGCCGCCGACGCTTATCACTTCGATCCCCTAGTCCTGCCACCGGACCTCCCCGTGCTCGGGATCTGTTACGGGATGCAGGTCACGATGCATGCGCTCGGCGGAACGCTGCGAAAGGCGCGCCACTCCGAGTTCGGTGCCGTGACTTTTCAGGTCGACCGAAGTGGCGCTTTGACAATTGGTTTGCCGAAACGTTTCAGGGCTTGGATGAGCCATGGCGACGAGGTCGTCGCGCTTCCGCCCGGTTACCTGCAGACCGGCCACACCAGGAACTGCGCGATCGCGGCGGCGCGCCACGGGGAGCGGCCGTGGCATTTCGTCCAGTTCCATCCGGAAGTCATGCACACCGCGGGCGGCACGAAGCTGCTGACCAACTTCCTGTTCAGGGTCGCGCGCCTCGAGCCGGACTGGAAGATCGAACATTTCCTCGACCAGCAGGTCGCCGCGATCAGGCGCCAGGTCGGGAAGGGACGCGTCGTGTGCGGCCTCTCGGGTGGCGTGGACTCGAGCGTGGTCGCGGCCCTCATCCACCGCGCGATCGGCGATCGTTTGACTTGCATCCTGGTCGATCACGGCTTGCTGCGCAAAGGGGAGGCGGAGGAAGTCACCGGTGTCCTCGCGGGCCAGCTCGGGCTGCCCGTCATCCTGGTCAATGCGCGCCGTCGTTTCCTTCGTGCCCTTGACCAGGTCGAAGATCCAGAGAAGAAGCGCAAGATCATCGGGCGGGAGTTCATCCGCGTCTTCGAGGCCGAGGCGAAGAAGCTCGGCAAGGTCGATTTCCTCGCCCAGGGCACGCTCTATCCCGACGTGATCGAGAGCGCGAGCATCGGCAAGGCGCAGGTGATCAAGAGCCACCACAACGTGGGCGGCCTGCCAGCGCGCATGAAGCTCAAGCTGGTCGAGCCGGTGCGCACCCTGTTCAAGGACGAGGTGCGCGCACTCGGTCGCGCGTTGGGGTTGCCCTCGAGCCTGATCGGGCGCCATCCCTTTCCCGGGCCCGGCCTGGCAGTGCGCATCCTGGGCCCGGTCAACGACGAGGACCTCGAGATCCTGAGGAATGCCGACGCCGTCTACATCGACGAGCTCAGGAAGAGCCGGCTCTACGACAAGGTCTGGCAGGCGTTTGCGGTGCTCCTGCCGGTGCGCACGGTTGGCGTGATGGGGGATGCGCGCACCTACGACCGCGTGATCGGGCTGCGCGCGGTCAACAGCCAGGATGGCATGACCGCCGACTGGTCGCGCCTGCCGCACGCCTTCCTGGCACGGGTTTCGAGCCGCATCGTCAACGAGGTGCGCGGCGTCAGCCGGGTGGTCTACGACATCTCGTCCAAGCCGCCGGCGACAATCGAGTGGGAGTGATGAGCCCCTGCCGGAACCCGCGGGGAGGGTTCACCGCGTGAGCCTCCTGCCCGAACTCCAGCGCAAGGCGATCCATCTCACGTTCATCCTGATCCCCTTGATCTATCACTACGAGCTGCTGTCCAAACCGTTCATCGTGCGCGGCCTCCTGGTCGCCACGCTGCTCTCGATCCTGTTCGAGCTCGCGCGGCTGCATGACGCGCGGGTGCGGCGCTTCTTCACGCAATTCTTCCGTGACCTGATCCGCACCCACGAGCACAAGCAGCTATTGGGGTCGACCTACCTGCTGATCGCGTCCGTGATCACGATCGAGATCTTCAGCGAGCCGATCGCCGTGTCGGCGCTCGGGGCCCTCATCCTGGGCGATACCGCGGCGGCGCTGGTCGGCAAGACACTGGGGCGCAAACGCTTCTTCGGCAAGAGCCTCGAGGGCAGCGCGGCCTGCTTCATCGTGTCGTTCCTGTTCGCCTGGGGCGTGGTCGGCGTCGACGCCCAGACTGCCGCGATCGGGATGCTCGCCGCCACGCTGTTCGAGCTCCTGCCGATCCCGCTCGACGACAATTTCAGGATCCCGCTCAGCGCCGGCTTCGTGATGAAGATCTTCGGGGCCTAGTTCCCGTCCATCGGCGCACGGATTCTGCTAGGGTTTGCTCATGAGACTCGCCGCCATCGACATCGGGACCAACTCCATTCACATCGTGATCGCCCAGGCATCCGGCAAGGGCGGCTTCGAGGTGCTTGACCGCGAACGGGAAGTCGTCCAGGTCGGCAAGGGCTCGTTCTCGAGCGGACGCCTGCGCAAGGACGCGATCCTGCGAACCGTCGAGGCGCTGGCGCGCTTCGTCGCCCTCGCCCGGCGCATGGGCGTC
>JBKJOC010000210.1:0-2535 GCA_046595725.1 Candidatus Eiseniibacteriota bacterium | reverse complement strand
GCGGCGCTCAGGCCTTCGGCAATCTGCGCTGCGAAGTCCAGCGCGTGACGCAGCGGCAGTGGCCCGCGCTCGATCACCGCGCGCAGGCTCTCGCCTTCGAGCAGCTCCATCACCACGAAGGGCGAAGCTTCGTGCGTGCCGATGTCGTAGACGGCGCAGACGTTGGCGTGGCTCAATGCCCCGGCGGCGCGCGCCTCCTGCTCGAAGCGTGCGATGCGCTCGGGGTCCCTGGCGTGCTCGGCCAGGATGACCTTGAGGGCGACGTCACGGCCGAGGCGCGTGTCACGGGCGCGGTAGACCTCGCCCATCGCGCCCGCGCCAAGGGGGGCGACGATCTCGTAGGGCCCGAGGGTGGTGCCGGTGCGGAGGGATGATGTCGTCAAAGGGAGTCTCTCCGATCGAGGGTCAACTTAGCCCCATGCTGCGCACCAGCGCAATGAACCGTGGATGCCCGCGC
The DNA here is from genome assembly GCA_046595725.1 of Candidatus Eiseniibacteriota bacterium. Taxonomy (GTDB): domain Bacteria; phylum Eisenbacteria; class RBG-16-71-46; order RBG-16-71-46; family DASYSL01; genus JANPEF01. Next base: position 2,078 of record JBKJOC010000210.1, on the reverse strand, counting down.
AGGGGCGCCCACAGGAATGACCCCTTGATGCCGTAGGCCGAGCCCGCGCGCGCGGCCACCGCCTCCTCGAGCAGGTCCAGCGCGCGGTCGAACTCGCCGAGTCCGGCCTCGACGTACGCCAGGTGATAAGGCGAGGCCCGGCGGGTCTCGAGCGCGCGCAGGATCTCGCGCGCGCGATCGGGCTGGCCGGTGAGCGCGCAAACCTGGCCGAGTTGCGCCAGCCAAAGTGTCGCGTCGGGCGCAAGGGTGACGGCTTCCTCGAGTCCGCGGATCGCTTCTTCGCTACGGCCCTGCTTGAGCCGCGCCCAGGCGAGAGTCGCGGTCGCGCGCGGATTGTTCGGGACCAGGGCCATCGCGCGTTCGGCCGCGGCGGCGGCCTCGTCGGCGCGGTTCGCGCGCAGGAGCGCGGTCGCGACGTCCACCTTGTGCGCCATCGGATCGAGTTCGAATGCGCGCTCGAGCATCGCAACCGCCTCGTCGTGACGCTCGAGCGCGGCGCAGAGTCGCCCATAGAGCGCGTAGGCATCCGCGTTGCCCGGGCTCAGCGCGAGCGCATCGCGAAATCCCTGCTCGGACCCCACCCAGTCGAACTCGTAGAGCATCTTGACGAACGCCGACATGACGTGGGCGTCGGCCAGCTCGGGATCGAGCTCGAGCGCGCGGTTGGCGGCCGCGCGCGCGCGCGGGTAGACGTCGAGGCCGCTTACGGCGCCGGTGTCGCCGAGCTCGGCCCAGGCGAACGCGATGCCGGCATGCGCGAGCGCGTAGCCCGGATCGAGCGCGACCGCCTGGGTGAAGAAGTCAATGCTGCGGCGCATGCCATCGGCTTCGAACAGCGTCAGGGCCTGGCGACCCTTCAGGTAGAGCTGGTACGCCAGGATATTGCTCGTCGGTTCGCGGTCGATGCGCGCGCGCTCGTCGGGCGAGAGCTCGGTCTTGAGCGAGCCGGCGATGCTTTGCGCGATGTCCGACTGGATCACGAAGATGTCGGTCAGCTGGCGATCGTAGGTCTCCGCCCAAAGATTCCGGCCGTTCTCCGCGTCGATCAATTGCACGACCACGCGCACCCGGTCGCCCGCGCGCCGGACGCTACCCTCGAGCAGCGTGGTGACGCCGAGCCGCGACGCGATCTCCTTGAGACTCAGGTCGCGTTGCTTGAACGGCATCACCGAGGACCGCGAGATGACCTTGAGCGTGCGCACCTTCGCGAGCTGGGCGATCACGTCCTCGGTGATGCCGTCGGCGAAGTACTCGTTCTCGGGATCGGCGCTCAGGTTCTGAAACGGCAGGACCGCAACCGAGGGCGTGAGCGAGCGTGGCGCCGCCGGCGTCGAGAGCGCATCGGCGAAGGCGAGCACGGTGGCGAATCGGTCCGCGCGCGCCTTCGCCAGCGCGGTCATGAGCGCGTGCGAGACCTCGGGCCGCATGCCGGGCCTTCTTTCGGTGATCGGGCGCGGGGGCGCCGAGAGGTGCTGGAAGAACACGCTCCCCGCGGGGCCGGTGAACGGCGGCTGGCCGGCGAGCATCTCGTAGAGCACGCAGGCGAGCGAGTAGACGTCGGAGCGCGCGTCGACTTCCGCGCTGCCCGAGGCCTGCTCGGGCGACATGTACGCCGGCGTGCCGAGCACGGTGCCGATCGTGGTCAGAGCCGTCGCTTCTCCGCGCGGGGTTTGCGCGATCCCGAAGTCGGCGACCTGCACGTGTCCGTCCGCCAGGAGGATGTTCTCGGGCTTGATGTCGCGATGAACCAGGCCCCGCGCGTGGGCGTGGGCGAGCGCACTCGCGATCTCGCGCGTGATGCGCAGGGCGTCGTCGAGCGCAAGCTGCGGCTCGCGCTCGAGCTTCGCGCGCAGCGACTCGCCGGCGACATAAGGGACGACGTAATAGAGGTGGTCGTCCGCCGCGCCCGAGTCGAGCAGCGGCAGGACGTGCGGGTGCGAGAGGCGCGCCACGATCCCGATCTCGCGCAGGAACCGCTCGCGCCCGATGCCCGCCGCCAATTCCGGATGCATGACCTTGAGCGCGACCGGACGCTGGTGCTTGAGGTCGGTCGCCAGGTACACCGTCGCCATGCCGCC
>JBKJOC010000294.1:0-4294 GCA_046595725.1 Candidatus Eiseniibacteriota bacterium | reverse complement strand
ACCACGCCGAGCTCGAACGCCATGAAGTCGAAGAACAGCGTGCGGTCGCCTTCGCCCGAGAGGGTCGTCAGGCGGCCGCGGCGGTCGGGCGGCAGCGTCTTGTGGATGTGGAGCAGGTTCGTGGTCTTGCCGCTCATCGCTGCGCCGACGTAGACGATCTTGAGGGCGAGGGTGCCCTCGCGGGCGTTCAGGATCGCCATGGGATCAGTCCTGGATGGATTCCGGACCGAAGCTCGGACCGTCGAACATGCCGCCCAGGAGTTCGTCCACGCGCTGCGAGGCTTCGCGGCGGAACGCGGCGTCAGGATCGTAGGCGCCCAGGTCGAGCGCGGTGGCGGGCACTTCGGCGGGCGGCGTGAGGCCCAGGCGCTGAAACAGCGCGTCAAACACGGGCGCGAGGTCCTTGACAGCCCGCTTGGAGCGCAGGCGGACCAGGCCGAGTGTCGAATGCTTGTCGAAGATCACGCACACGATGACGCGGTCGCCGATCAGCGTCGAGGCCATCGAGCGCGGCTGGCCGAGGAAGACGACCGTGTCGAGGGTCTGGCGGCCGAACAGGTTGCCGAGCTCGGAATTTGCCGCGACGTCGGCGGCAGCGAGCGAGGCGAAGGTCGGAAGGTCGAAGTCCGAGTCGGCGCCGACGCTCGTGATGAGCGCGCCCGATCGATCGATCAGGTGGACACTCAGGGCATGCGTGCGACGCAGCAGCTCGGTGAGCACTGCATCGACGGCCCGAAAATCCTCCTCGAACAACGTCCAGTTCGCCATGACTCCCCCCGCAGCCCTGCGGTGGTGGTTCGCGTGTCCTTCGCGTTCACGCGAAGCGCTCCTCTCGGGAAGCGCGTCGGGCTGTTGCATGCTTTATAGGAGAGAGTGCGCGAGCCGTACAAGCAAATACTTCAAAAATCGAGAGTTAGTCGACCGCCGACCGGTTCGCGTTGCGGCTCGCGTGGGCGAACTTCAAGTCGAATGAGGACGCCTCTTCGGTCCGTCCGAGCGCGTGTGCGGCGCGCGCGAGCAGGGGCAGCGAGTCGACGTCGTTCGAGCCCCACATCCAGGACCAGTCGTATTCGCCACGTTGATCGAACAGCGACTTCGCCCGCTCGTAGTGCGCCTCTCCTTCACCGGCGGCCGCGCGACCGGCGAGTGCCTGCGTCAGGTAATGACCGCCGCCGAGCGTGCGCGATCGGCCCTCGACATGCGCGCACAACTGCGAGAACGCGGCGCGGGCGCTCTCCAGATCACCCTGGTCGAGCGCCGTCCGTCCGAGGGTCGCGAGGGCGAACGCGCGGAAAGTGTCGCGATACATGTGATCGGTGCGCTCGACCGCCGCCAGGCCTTCCATTGCGAGCGCGCGCGCCTCGTCGAGCCGTCCCTGTCGCCGGCGCGCCTCGCCCAGGTAGGCCGCGACGCCGGTGGTCGGCCCCGTGCGCAAGGGGTGGGTCTCGTAGATGCGCGCCTGCTCGAGACACCAGATCGCCTCCTCGGGTCGGCCGGACTCGAGGTGCGCCCAGCCCAGTGCCAGCAGCGAGAACCCGAACGACGGCTCGATCACGACCGTCTTCTGGAGCCACTGCACCGCCTCGTCGAGGCGTCGCAGCACCAGCAGCGCGCAGCCGCCGAAGTAGGGTCCTTGGCCGTTGGACGGTTCCAATTCCATGACGCGCCGCGACTCTTCGAGCGCCTCCTCCATGCGCCACGTGCGCGCCAGCGCGTAGCACAACCAGACGTGCGGCTCGCCGAGCCTCGGGTCGAGTTCGATCGCGCGCCGGGCGTAGCCCATGGCGGAATCCAGCTCGGCGGGGTCGGTGCGGAAGGTGAAACGCATGGCGTGGATCGAGGCCAGGCCGGCAAAGGGCGGCGCATAGGTCGGGTCGACGCGGATCGCCTCCTCGAAGCGCAGGCGCGCCTCGTCGAAGGCGCCCTTCTCGAGCCTGAGCCACAGCTGGCGGCCGCGGGCGTGGGCCTCGAAGGCGGCGAGGCGGGGCCGCTCCGCCTCCTCGCGCGCTCGCCCACCCCAGCGCGCAAAGGTCGTCATCTCCGAGCGCGGGCCCCGCGGGTGCAGGCAGGCCTCGAGCGCGCGCCGGATGCCGGCGGTGAGCTTCTCCTGAAGGTCGAACAGATCGCTCACCGGCGCCTCGGCGACCTCGGCGTGGACGACGTCCTCGGTCGCGACCTCCGCGACGCGCACCCGGACCGACAGCCTGTCGCCCCTCCGCTCAAATGCGCCGGCGAGCGACCAGCGACAGCCCAGCCGTTGCGCCACCGCACGCGTCTCTTGGTCGGGATCCGACATCTCGGCGCCGGTGAGTCGGACCTCGGCGCGCGCGCGCGCCACCTTTGCGCGCGGCAGCAGCGCGACGCCCGCAAGGTTCGCCAGGTCGGAGTTGAGATTCTCGCCCAGCGCGCCGCCGATCCAGTCGGCGTCGGAGTCGCGGCTCTGGTTCAAGAAATCGAACACCGCGAGCGTCGCGGCGGGATCGTGGCTCAGGGGCGCAGCCGGAATCTCGTCGCGCAGGAGGCGCAGCTCTCGCAGGAACGCGCCCGCGCCCTGAAAGCGGGCGCCCGGCTCGCGCTCCATCGCACGCGCGACGATCTGGACGAGCAGGTCCGGGATCTCGGGCGGCAGCGCCGGCACGGCGACGCCCTTGCGCACCGCCTCGAGGCGCTCACGCGCAGTGCCGCCGCTGAACGCGGGCCGACCGGCAAGCATTTCGTAGAGCACGATGCCGACCGCGAACACGTCGCTCGCGGGGTCGGCCCTCTCGCCGCGCGCCTGCTCCGGCGCAAGGTAGCCGGGCGTGCCGAGCACGATCCCGTCCTCGGTCACCAGCGACTCGACGCGCGTGACCGCGGAGGCGTCGACCTCGAACGGACGCGCCAGACCGAAGTCGAGCAGCTTGACGCCGCCGCCCTCGGGGAGCATCACGTTCTCGGGCTTGATGTCGCGATGAACGAGCCCGGCGGCGTGGGCGTGGGTCAGCGCCTCGAGCAGCGCGCTCGCGATCAGGATCGCCTCGGCGACGGGCAACGGGCCGCGCGCGATGCGCTGGCGCAGCGTCTCGCCAGCGACGTACTCGAGCGCGAGGAAGACCTGGCCCTCATCCTCCCCCGCCTCGAAGAAAGTCGCGATCGCGGGATGCTGGAGCCGCGCTGAGGCCCGCGCCTCGCGCACCAGGCGGTCGCGCCGGAGCGCGGATTGAGCGTCGGTGAGGGTGGCATCGTAGCGCAGGAGCTTGAGCGCGACCGGCCGACCGAGCGCGAGGTCGAGGGCGCGATAGACTTCGCCCATGCCTCCTGCGCCCAGGCGCTGCTCGATCAGGTAATGGGACAGCCGCCGTCCGATCATGGCGAAAGGACCCTAGTCCATCTCCTTGCGGCCCTCGAGCGCGCGCGCCAGCGTCACGATGTCCGAGTACTCGAGGTCCGAGCCCACCGGAACGCCGCGCGCGATCCGCGTGGTCTTGATGCCGAGCGGGGAGAGCAGCTTCTGCAGGTACATCGCGGTCGCCTCGCCGTTGACTGTGGGATTGGTGGCGAGGATCACCTCGCGCACGGCTCCCCCGCCTGCGCCCTCGGCCACCGCGCCGTTGAGCCGCCCCAGCAGTTCGCGCACGCGCAGGTCGTCGGGACCGGTGCCGTCGAGCGGGGACAACGCGCCGCGCAGCACGTGGTAGACGCCGCGGTAGGACGCCGTGTTCTCGATCGCGAGCACGTCGACCGGCTGCTCGACCACGCACAGGAGACCGTGGTCGCGGCGCGGATCCGAGCACAGCGGGCAAGGGTCCTGCTCGGCATAGTTGCCGCACAGCGTGCAGAAGCCGACGCGATCCTTGACCAGCAGGATTGCCTCGGCCAGGCGCGCCGCTTCCTCGCGGGGGGACTTCAGGATGTGGAGCGCGAGCCGTTGCGCCGTCTTCCGCCCGATCGAGGGCAGGTGCGCAAGCTCGTCGATCAGGTTCTCGAGAAAGCGGCTCGACAGGGACACGGGGGCCTTGGGGTTGGCGCGGCCGCGCTCCGAAGAGGCTTAGAAGGGGAAGCCTCCGCCGAGCGGGCCCGCGATCTTGGACAACGCGGACTTCATCATTTCCTCTGCCCTGCGATGGGCCTCGTTGACGGCGGCGAGCACGAGGTCCTCGAGCATCTCGACGTCCCCGCCCTTGACCGCCTCGGGGTCGAGCTTGATCGAGAGGATCTCGCCCTTGCCGTTCGCCGTCACGTTGACCATCCCACCGCCGGCCGAGGCCTCGACCGTCTTCTCGCCGACCTCGTCCTGAACTTCCTGCATGCGGGA
>JBKJOC010000156.1:0-5114 GCA_046595725.1 Candidatus Eiseniibacteriota bacterium | reverse complement strand
CGGCACCGGGTTCGTGGGCTTCCCGAGCACCCGTTCGGAACAAATTTCGAACATCGGAACGGCGACGCTCACGATCACGGGCGCATCCATCAGCGATTCCGAGTTCGAGCTCGTGGGACCGGCGCCGCCCCTCGACGTCCCGGCCGGCAACTCGATCACCTTCACCCTCCGCTACCTTCGGGTGCATCGCGGGGAGGCGGCCGGGACGTTCCAGTGTTCGACCAACGACCCCGAGCATGCGATCGTGAGCATCGCCCTCAGGGGGGACGCGCTTCCCGCCACGCCGAAGGTGCAGCTGGACGCGGGCACACTCGATTTCGGATCCGCATTCATCGGGCAGGTTGAGGACAAGACCCTCGGCATCAAGAACGTGGGCGTCGCACCGCTCGAGGTGTCCGCGTTGACGCTCACCGGAAGCGGGGAGTTCTCGATCGTCGGCGGGGCGGGACCGATATCGATCGCTCCGGGCGCAAGCGTCACCCGGAGCGTGCGCTACGCGCGCACGGTTTCGGGCGGCGCCAGCGGGACCTTCCATGTCGCGAGCAACGACTCCCTCACACCCGACGCCCAGGTCGTCCTGACAGGTTCCGCGGTGCCTGCTCCCGCGATCGTCGCGGTCGCTCCGGTCCGGCCGGTGCTCGCCGCCGGGACGAGCACGGTCGTGCCCATCGTCGTGAGGAACGTGGGCCCCGGCACGCTCACCTTCACGCCCGACGCGCTCGCCACGGACCTCGTCGAGAACTCGCCCTACGACGGCGCGCCTGTGGCGCCGCCGGTCATCCGCATCGACCCGGGCGGGGGCGCCTGGGACTTTCAGGCGGACGGTTCGATCGGCACCGGCGCGACGGGCGAATACGGGGGCGCGATGAAGCTGGTGGGCTTCGCGCCGCAGGCGGCGGTCGCGACGGGACTGGGAGGTCAGGAGCTGCGTTTCGGTCCCGCAACTCTCCCGGGCGGGCTTGTCGCGACCCGCAAGGTCTACGTCCCGCACGACGGAAACTTCGTGCGCTACGCGAACGTGCTGGTGAATTCGGGGGCCGCGGCGGTCAGCGCGACGCTCGACATGCCCGACGCGCTCGCCTACTTCCCCCTCGGGGGCGCGGCAAGCTCGAGCGGCAACGGCTCGTTCACGGTCCTCGACGACTGGGTGGCGTTTCCGCCGGACCAGGTGCCCGGCCGGCGCGCGCCCGCTCGCGTCTCGGCCTCGCAGAGCGCACCGCACCGGCCGACGGTCTCGAGTTACGTCCAGACCTTTACCGGCGTGGAAGTGCGGCTCAAGTACGCGATCACGGTGCCGGCGCGTGGACGGGTGGTGGTCCTCGGATGGGCCGTCCAGGGCGCGAGCTTCGCCGCCGCGCAGTCCGAGGCAGCCGCGCTCGCGAGCGGTGCGCCGTCGGCATTCGCCGGCCTCGCGGCGATCGACCGCGCGGCGCTGTGGAACGCGCCATTCGCCCCCGCTGTATTCCGGACGCCGGGCGCGACGATCCAGCTGGCGTCCGGCGACTCGGCCGTGGTCCAGCTCGTGTGCAATGCGTCCGCCGCCACGCTGCAGGCGACGATTGAGGGGACGCTGCGGATCGCGTCGGATGATCCCCTGAACCCCGTGCTCCTCGTCGCCCTCGGGTTCGACGTCACCGCGGGCGCGGTCGTGAGCGTGCCGCCAACCCACGCGTCGGACTCGCCGTTACTCGCGCTTGCAGGCATGGTGCCCAATCCCGCGCGAGGGGCGGTTCGCGTCGCCTACACGCTCGCGAGCGACGCGCCGGCAGCGCTGACCATCTACGACGCCCGGGGCCGCATCCTCGCGCGGCGGGCGATCGCGCATCCCGAGCCCGGACCGGGGTGGCTTACGCTCGATCGCGGGGCGGCAGCGGGCATGGTCTGGCTGCGACTCGAACAGGAGGGCCGTGTGGCAACCCGGAAGGGAATCGTTCTCCCCTGAAGCGGGTGCAACCCCGGAGCAAAAGGGCGGGCCTCGGGAAGAGGTCCGCCCCTTTGCTTTGTGGAGTTACGGCTAGAGGTTGAAGTAATACGTGAACTTGGCGAGGAAGATGTTGTCCGCGTCGAGCGAGAACAGGCGCCGCCGCGATCCGCTGAAGTCGAAGTTCTGTCCCACCACCTCGTCGTCGTAGCGATCGTGGCTCCAGACCAGGTAGAACGCCGACCCGGGCCGATACTCGTAGCGCAACACCGCGTTGCCGCGCAGGGACGTGATGTTGAAGTTGTCCGTGCCGTTCGCGGTCGGGTAGGGCGTGAAGTCGAACGAATTGGGCCGCGCCAGCTTCTTGTAATCCGAATACTGGCCGATCGAGATCAGGGGCTGACCGTAGAACTGGAGCGAAAGCGTCGGCGTGAACGCCCAGTTGAGCCGGATGTTGGCCGAGATCGTGCGCTGGTCGAGCGTGGCGAACACGTATTCCGCCCCGTAGGTGTCCGTGTTCCCCGCGTTGGCGTAGGTGGCCACGTACTGCGCGGTCTCCTTGACGTACTCGTAGCCCGGGCCGACGCGCAGGCTCAGGTTCGAGGCCGGCTTGAACTCGACGCCCGGGGAAACGTCGAAGCGGTTCGACTTCGCGCCGGGCTGGAAGTAGGCGCCGGTGTCGATGAAGTAGAACAGCCGCGACTTGCCGTCAGTGTCGAAGTAGGTGCCGATCTCGTAGCCCGGTTGGTTGATCGTGCGCGGGCCGCCGCGCGTCCGCCGGACGCTCGTCGTCCGCGGGTTGTAGGCCAGCCGGTACTCCCAGCTGTTGTTGTTCGAGAACTCGGTCGAGCCCTTCGTCCAGACGCCGGCATTGGTGTGGTTGCCGTCGAAGTCCCAGCTCGAGAAGACCGCGCCCACCCAGTCCTGGTACTTGCGGTGCCTGGTCGGCTTGGTCCACTTCTTGCCGCCGCCCAGGTGGAAGTTGGCGACGTCCGCGCGCGCCATGAAGCCGATGTCGTTGACCTCGAAGCCCGGACTCATGAAGCCGGCCGCGGCATTCAGGATCATGTCGCCGTTCTGGCGATTGAGCCAGTAGCGGCTTCCGACGCCCGTGAGCGAGGTCTTTGTCGGGTCGTAGCGATAGTTGTCGGCGTCCGGGCGCTGGAAGTAGTGGCGCGAGCTGGTCTGGATTCGTGCGATCCGTTCGGCGTCGCCGTCGATGCGCGTGGCGGCGGTCCAGCCCGAGACCACCCAATCCTTCTTCCTGTCGAGGAACCACCAGCCGTCGAAGCCGGCCATCAGGCTGTTGTCGTTGAACTGGCGCTTGAGCGCCGGGTCGTCGAGGCCGCGCGCGGCTTCAGTGACCATGAAGCCGAGGCCGTGCTGACGGTTCGGGAACTCCTTCTGCAGGCGGGCCACTCCGTAGTAGGTGCCGGGCTCGACCGTGAAGCGCGTGATGCCGTCCGGGTTGCCGGAGAGGTTGGCCTGCTCGCGCCGCGTCAGCGCGTGCAGCATGCCGAAGTTCCAGCTCGGGCCGAGCTTGCCGGTGATCTTCGCGGCGCCCAGGATCGTGGTGCCGCTCGGCTTGTCGATGAAGTCGGCGGCGGGAGTGCCGCCGCCGGGCGCGCGCCCGATGCGGCGGCTGTAGAAGAAGGTCGGATCGGGCCAGTTGAAGCCCCAGTAATCATTCGCGCCCTGCTGTCCGAAACTGAAATTGGCCGAGCCCTCGACGAAGAAGGGACGCTTCTCGGGATAGAACGTCTCGACGTCCGAGAGGTTCACCACCGCCGGGTCGACCTCGACCTGACCGAAGTCGGGGTTTACCGTCGCGACCAGCGTCAGCTTGCTGCCGAGGCTCGTGCGCAGGTCGAGCCCGGCGTTGGGCTTGAATTCCCGGCCACTGTTGAAGGGATCGCCCGCATCATGACGCAGGAGGCCGGCCTTGCCCGTCGCGTAGGGCGAGAGTTCGATCGCCGAGCCGCCTTCGATCTGCTCGATCCCGACGAGATCGGGGAAGCGCGATACGAATCCGCTGCCGCGCTTGGGCTGGTAGACGACGTACGCCGACTCGTTGCGACGCTGCACGACGCGCTTGAAGTTGACGCCCCACAGGCAGGTGTTGTCGGTGCTGGTGAAGCGCAGCTGGGTGTAGGGAATCCGCATCTCGGTGGTCCAGCCGAGCGAGTCGACGCGCGCCTTGCCCTGCCACACGCCGTCCCACGAGTCGTCGTCCCAGCTGTCATTGAGCAACGTGCCGTCGAACTGCGTGCCCGCCGCGCTCATCATGAAGTAGTAGCCGCTGCGTCGGTCGTGCAACGGGTCGAGGAAGAGCGCGAACTGGTCGCCCGGCACGAAGTTGTCGCGGCGCGTCAGGACGGCGAGGATCGAGTCCGGTGCGGTGTCGTACAGGCGCGCCCCGACGTAGAGTGCATCGTCATCAAAGGCAATGCGCACCTCCGTCCGCTGGCTGGAGGGCGCGCCCTCGTCGGGGTCGCGTTGCGTGAAGTTGGAGATCGGCGGGCCGCTCTGCCAGACCGCTTCATCGAGCACGCCGTCGACCAGGACGGGGGAGGACAACCGGATCGCCCGGACGGGAACCTTGGCCATGGTCAGGGTGTCGGTGGCGGTCTGCGCGAACGCGGGCAAGGCGAACGCGAAGGCGGCGGCCGACGCGACCAGGAGTGATGCTTTCATGGGATCCTCACCGTTGCGAGTGGGCGACTCGAAGTGGAGGTCCGAGGAACCGGGACCAGCGCATTGGACGAGACGTCGGAGCGAAAGGTTTGAACCGGGACGGTGGAGCCTAGTCCGGGCCGGAGTTGCGTGTGTTAAATTCCAGTCATGGATGAGACCAAACCCGCGAAAAATCCACGGCCGGACGATGCAAGGCGATTCCGGGACGAACTCGCCCGCGGGTGCGCGGAGATTGTCGGCAAGGACGCTACGCTGTCCTCGCCCGAAGAGTTGCTCGCCTACGACGTCGACGGCTTCACGCTCGAGAAGCACACGCCGGACGTGGTGGTGCTGCCGAGGACCACGCAGGAGGTCAGTGCCCTGCTGTTGATGGCGCATGCCCGTGGCATCCCGGTCACGGCGCGCGGGGCGGGCACCGGGCTGGCGGGCGGGGCGCTTCCCGCCGAGGGCGGCATCGTGCTCTCGACCGCGCGCATGGACTCGATCCTGGCGCTCGAGG
>JBKJOC010000166.1:0-9944 GCA_046595725.1 Candidatus Eiseniibacteriota bacterium | reverse complement strand
CTCGCTCGCGCCCGAGGCGTCGTCGACGGTGGCGAGCCAGAGGTCGCCCGAGGGGTCGGGGATCATCGACGTCGAGCCGTTGCCCGAGAGCAGGCCGCCCGCGCCCAGCGTCCCGATCTCGAGCGGCGCGCTCCACCCGGTCGGGAGCAGTTGGACGTAGGCCCTCACGTCGCTGCCGATCTCGCGGATGGCCTCGAGCGAGGTATTGAGTGGCCGCCCCTCGTAGGTGACGGTCGACGGCACCGTGTCGTCGGAGAAGCGCGTCGCCCCGGACACGCCCGGGAAGGGATCGCGCGCATCGCCCCGGTTGAGCGTGAACTTGAGGTCGTAGCGCCCGTCGGCCTCCTCGACGCGCAGGGCGGCGACGGATCCCGAGTTCACCGTGTTGAGGAAGCGGCGCTGCGCCATGATGTCCGAGCGCATGCGCGAGACCAGGAGCCCGTGGCCGGGCAGCAGCGAATCGAAGCCCGTCTTCTGGCGATTCTCGAGCAGGAACCACTCGTCCGACGCCTCGCCCTGATACCACAGGCGGTAGACGGTGCGGTCGGCCTGGACGGGCGCGAAGCGGCGGTCGCCATCGTCGGTCAGGTTCTCGAGCGTGACCCAGCCCGCGTCCCACTTCGCCCAGCCGCAGGGGTGGGTCGGGCGCTCCGGGGATCGGTTGTCACCGCCGTACGCGCCGCTCGACATCAGGCACCAGTTGCCCGGTCCCAGGTTCGAGCCGCCGCCCAGCGTGGTCGCGTCGTAGAGGTCGGGCCAACCCAGGTCGTGCCCGAACTCATGACAGTAGACGCCGATCTCGGTGAACTTGTTGAGCTCGATCGCGGACATCTCGGGGAGGATCGAGAACTGGTCGACCTTCATGAACTGGCCGGGATGCCCGGGCCTCGGATCGGTCGTGACGTAGGGGCTGACCTGCCCCCACGAGTTCGCGATCGTGGTCGTGACCGACCAGAAGCGGGTGCGGTCGCTCGCCGCTCCCTCGGCGCCCATGCCGCTGTGGACGAAGAAGACGCAGTCGACGTAGCCGTCCGCGTTGCGGTCGTACTGCGTGAAGTCGACGTCGGCATCGAAGGCCTTGAGTGCCGCGTACACCATGCCCGCGTCGTTCTGCGGGAAGGCGAGTCGCGCCAGGCCGTAGGAGTCGTTGGCGTAGAAGTTCGTCGTGTCGGGCAGCGTCTTCCAACCGAACACCCGGCCCCGCACGGTGAGCAGCCCGCCCGAAACTTCAGTGTAGTAGGCGGCCATCGACCCGGTGGGCATCGCGCCTGTGGTGTCGAACAAGAGCGGCTCGAAGCGCGCGGCAGGAAAGGTCGAGCGGCGGTCGGGAAAGTCGAACAGGAGAACCGGGATGTTCCATCGCCCGAGTGTCGCCGTGCCGGCGGCCGTGACCTTGCCCGGTACCCTGGGGGCGCGCAGTGCGGGCCGCACCACGCCGGCATCGAGAGCGGCACTCACCTCGGGGGGCAGCGCTCCACCCGCGGCCGGGGGCACGACGGCGCGCGCGCTGCGCGCGGGAACTGCGGCCGCGAACAGGAGCAGGGCCAGCGTGAACGCGGTGCGAGCGCGGAAATTCCTTGGGTTCGATTGTGCCAAAGGGAAGCGGGCGCGGTGCAAGAGGGATCGTCGCCCGGTTCCCGGATGTCCAGCGATCACACGATCTCCTGGGACGGGAGCATGCCCGGTCGAGCGCGTCGAGTCTATTGGCCGCGCGCATGGCGGGTCAAGCACTTTGCCCGTCCCCGAGGCTGTGCTAGGTTTTGTTCGTGCAAAGACTTCGCGGTTTGTGCCGGCTGGCCCTCTGCAGCATCGCAGGATTGCTGCTGTCCCAGGTCCCCCTGACGGCGCGCGCGGGCGAGATCGGCCCGACCGAGCCCCTGGTCAGCGAATCCTCGCCCCGTTTCGGTGCCGACGTGAATGCCTACCTGACACCCACCGGCACCGCGCTCGGATTCGACTTCGAGACCCCGGTCAGCGAACTCGCCTTCATCAAGGTGCCGGCCGGCTACGGCGCGGCGGTGCGCGTCATCGTCGTCTTCCGGGGCGATCACGGCCGCCAGGAAGGCGGCGACGTGTGGGAGCAGCGGATCGTGTTCGCAACCTTTGCCGACACCCGCGAGGCCGGCAATCGCATCCGCTTCCATCGCGACTTCAAGCTTCCGCCCGGCGAGTACAAGATCGACGTCAAGCTCGAGGACCTGAACGGCGGCCGGACGTCGAAGGCGCAGGGGCGTGTCCGGGTGCCGGAGTTCGGGCCGGGCGCGCTGGGGCTGGGTGATCTCCAGTTCGGATTCTGCACCAACGACTCGGTGTTCGTGCTCGTCCCCTCGCGCAAGTTCGAGGCCAACCTCGAACAGATGTGCGTCCAGGGCTCGGTCTACGACCGCCGCAGCGACGTCGCACCGCGCAGCTACCAGGTGCAGTGGAAGATCCTGGGCGAGGCGGGGGACAACGTGATCAAGGCCGACACCGTGCTGACGCTCGGGCAGGGTGGCCAGTTCACGCTCAAGCCCGATGCCCGCGACCTGTTCCTCGGGACCTACACGCTCGAGGTCGAGGTCAAGGAGGGCGAGCGGCGCTGGCGCACCGCGCGCACGTTCGAGGTCGAGACGCTGAACCTGCCGCGCGGGCAGAACTACACGACAGTGGTCGAGATCCTCTCGAACATCGCGACGCCCGGGGAATACGAGACGCTGCGCAAGGCGGCCACGGATTCGCTGCGAGCGCGGGCGTGGGAGTCGTTCTGGACGCGGCGCGACCCGACGCCGGACACTCCGCGGAACGAGACAATGCTCGACTTCTTTCGACGGGTTCGCTACGCCAACACGCACTTCTCCGGGCAGACCGGCGCAGGCTGGCGGACGGACCAGGGCCGCGTCTATATCCGCTACGGCCCACCCGACCAGATCGAGGAGCGGCCGGCGACGTTCTACGAGCCGCCCCTCCAGATCTGGCACTACTTCGCGCTCAACCAGCGCTTCGTCTTCGCCGAGCGCGAGGGCTTCGGGCGCTACGACCTGATTTCACCCGGGCTCGATCGCTGACGTGGCCGCTCCCCTGACCATGATCCTCGCACCCCTGCCGGCCGCGCCGCGGGCGTCCCGTGCCGCGCTGGCCGCGGGCGTGGTCGCGGTTCCGGTGGCGGACCAGCGCCGGCAGCCCGATCACGCCAGCGAACTCGTCAACCAGGTCCTCTTCGGCGAGACCGTTCGGGTCCGGCGCGTCAGCCCCGATCGGCGCTGGGTGCTCGTGGTCTCGCAGGAGGACGGCTACGGCGGCTGGATGCGCTCGTGGTCACTCGCCCTGGGGACCGAAGCGGCGATCGCGTGTTGGCGCCGCGCCGCGCGACGCATGGTCGAGCGCCCGTGGCTCGAGCGGGCGGAACTGCCCGGGGGCGCGCTTCCGTTTGGCGCGCGGCTCGTGCGCGCCCGGGGTGGGGGAGCCCTGGGTCCGCTCGGTCCGCTCGCGCTGGTCGAGGGCTGGCGCGGCACTGCGGCGATTCCAAGGGCGCGGTCGAGCCCCGGGCGCGGCCGACGCGTGGTCGCCACCGCGCGGCGCTTTCTCGGCGCGTCCTACCATTGGGGAGGGCGCTCGTTTGCAGGGATCGACTGTTCGGGGCTGGTCCAGCTCGCGACCCGGCGGCACGGCCTGGTGCTGCCCCGTGATGCGCGACAGCAGTGCGGCGTGGCGCAGGGGTCAGGCCGACTGCGTCCGCTCGAGGCGCCGGGGTGTCAGCCGGGAGACCTCTGGTTCTTCGGGCCGACGCCGCGCAAGGTCACGCACGTCGCGCTGTCGACGGGCGGCCTGGGGCTGCTCCACGCCTATGGATCGGTCCGCGCCGGGAGTCTCGACCCGCTTTCACCCGTGTTCGAGCCTGAACTATTCCGTTCGGTGCTCGGTTGGCAAATCCTACCAAAACACTAGGCGATCCAGAGATCGGGGGTTGACAATCCCCGGGCCGAAAGGACACCATGCGCCCGGCTCTTGCCAGGTCCCACCCGTTCCCGACATGGGATACGGGCCGGCGAGGTCGTGCCTTGCCACGATTCCTCGGGGCAGGGTTTTTCCATGGAGGACGTGCCCCTCTGGGGGCGTCCAGGAGGTCCCGAAGACATGCGCAATCTCTTCACGAAGTCCGCCCTCGTGGCGGCGCTCGTGACGCTCGTGCCGGCTGCAGTTCTTGCTTCCGAGGCGCGAGTCCAGTCCCTGGGTCTGCAGGGCGATTTCATCCAGGACTACACCAACGTGTACGCCTATCCGTCGACGATCGTTCGCTACCAGAACCTCGTTTACGGCGATCTGGGCACCAAGGACGTCACCGGCGGCGACCTGTCTGACTTCGAGGACAACGGCGGCCCGGTGCCCGCGCTGCAGAACGGCGGCCGTGCCATGGGCGCTTACCTCAACACCTGGAAGTGGCTGCCCGGCACGTGGGGCATCCAGATCAACGAGAACCACAACGCGCTGTCGCAGGCGTACGGCGCGGGCTACTACGACCGCAACCGCAACGAGGGCATCACCCTCCTGTGGGGCAACAAGATGGGCGCGGCCAGCGTCGGCATCGCCCTCGAGAAGGCCAATTCGACGACCGACGACGGCAACGAGACCATCGCGCCGTACACGTGGGTTCCGCCGTCGCTCCCGGGCTCGGCGAACAATGCCCGCCAGTCCATGAACGCCGTCAACGCGTCGCTGGGTGCGGAAGATCGCAACTCGTGGGGCGTGGCCGGTGGCGTCACGTTCAACTGGGAGGGCTTCGGCCGCCAGCACCAGGCGGACGTTGCCGTTCATTACCGCGACAATTCGCTCAAGCTCGAGGATCTCGCGGCGCAGACGCTGCTCGAAGACAACGGGAACACGTCGTGGGCGATCAACGCGCGTGCCCAGATGGCGGTCAGCGACAACTCGTACCTGACGCCGGTGATCAACTGGTACTCGATGGACCGTGGCACGAAGTACACGGACGGTGCCACGCCGGCCAACAACTTCAATTATGACGCCTCGGTCACGGGCATCCAGGTCGGCCTCGCCGAGTCGTGGGTCCTGCGCGAGAGCGACCTGCTCGTGCTCGGCGTATCCTTCAACCACCAGAGCGTGACCTACGACGATCCGTCGGTCGGTCCGTTCGAGATCAGCTACAACACCACGCCGACGGTCTTCGGCGCGCTCGAGGTGCACCCGGCCAGCTGGTGGCACGTCCGCATGGGCGCGGGCAAGCCGGTGTGGAGCAAGCTCAAGTCCACGGACACCACTCCGGGCGGCGCGACCCAGACCACCAAGGACTCGCCGATCCAGTACGCCGTGGGCACGGGCTTCCGCCTCGGCAATCGTCTCGACCTGGACGCGGTCGTGAACCAGGATTTCGCGTTCACCGGCGGCTGGGCTGCCTCGGGCACGAGCGAGACGCCGTTCTCGACGCTCAGCATGACGTACCGCTTCTAGTCGGATTCGACGGGTCGCGGGAAACGAAGAGGGGGCGCCAGGACGGCGCCCCTTTTTTTTGCCCGGGCGGACAAGTGTCACCCGGGCGAGCCACCTAGCCGCTTGCTGCGTAACGCGATCCCCACCTCTGTCCACGAAATTGCAGTTGACAGTGTCTTGACCACGCTCCTACCTTCGATCTGTTGCACGAGCACGGTCTCGAGGGGCGTCCCCAGGCCCCACGCGGGCACCCCTGACCCGCGATCCACGGATGGAGGTGGTCCGAAAGGCCGTACGACCTGCCCTATTCACGCATTCCCCCAGAGTGCTTCTTGGCATGCGTTCGTTTGACGAACCGTTGTACCGGTCCAGGTTCCGGCCGGTTCCCGATTCGCGACGAAAGGAGAAAACCTTCCATGAACGAGTCGGTGAATCGTATTCGAGCCCACGCGGTGCTCGGGATCGCGTTCGCCCTGCTCGTCGGGGCGCTTCCCGCCCTGGCCGGCACGACGGGCAAGATCACGGGTACCGTGCGCGAGCGGGGCAAAGGTGCTCTCCCCGGTGTAACGGTCATTGTCGAAGGGACCCGCTTCGGCGCGATTGCCGACGACCAGGGTCGGTACACCATCCTCAACGTTCCCGGCGGCACCTATGTCGTGCGCGGGAAGATCATCGGCTACGCCGACTACATCGCGAACAATGTGCAGGTTACGCCGGACTTCACGACCGAGATCAACCTCGAGATGGCGACGGACGCGATCCAGCAGGCGCCGGTCATCGTCGAGTCGACCCGTCCGCTCATCCAGAAGGACGCTACCGGAACGGCGCGCTTCCTCTCCAAGGCGGACATCCAGAACCTTCCGACGCGCGGCTACCGCGACGCGGCCTCGCTCCAGACGGGCGTGGTCAACTTCGCGCGCAGCTACGACCCCCGAGGGGTCGAGCGCGAGTCGCAGAACACCTCCACGCTGATCGTGCGCGGCGGGCGCGCCAACGAGGTGGCCTACTACGTCGACGGGTTCTCGCAGCAGGATCCGCTCACGGGCTACTCGACGACCAACATCGCGAACAACGCGATCGAAGAGGTCGTGGTGCTCACCGGCGGCTTCAATGCCGAGTACGGCAAGGTGTCCTCGGGCGTGGTCAATGTCATCACGCGCGAGGGCGGCACCAAGTACTTCGGCAACTTCGAGGCCGTGACCGACGCCGGCGCCGGCTCCTGGATCGGCTCCAAGAAGTACGACTGGAACGTGTACGACGCCTCGATCGGCGGCCCGGTCATCCCGGGCTCGGACAAGATCACGTTCTACGCCTCGGGCGAGCGCCGCTGGCAGGGCGACCGGCAGCCGAAGTTCGTCGGCAGCCCGCTCAGCGAGCAGTTCGAGACCACCCTGGGCACGAAGGAAGGCCGCCTGCCGAACAACAGCCTGGCGGGCTGGACCTGGCAGGGCAAGCTGGCCCTGCGCCCGAGCGACAAGATGAACGTCAAGCTCGGCACGCTGGGCTCGTTCGACGACTGGCGCGAGTATTCGCAGGCCTACCTGTTCAACGCGGCGCACATGCCGCGCTACCAGGACACCAACCGCTCCGCCTTCGGAACGCTCAGCTACACGCTTTCGGCAAAGTCGTTCCTCTCGACCTCGATCAACTACTTCATGACCGAGCGCAAGCGCGGCGACGGTGTCTTCTTCGACGACGTGCAGGCCTACAGCCGTCCCACGGGCAATCCGCAGTTCGACACCGACCTGCCGTACTTCCTGCTGGCCGATCACGTCTTCGACGACTACCTGCGGCGCAAGTCGCAGTACTGGGGCGTCAAGGGCGACTGGACGAGCCAGGTCAGCCGCTATCACCAGCTCAAGGCGGGCCTCGGCGGCGAGCGTCACACCCTTCGCTACTACAACGCCTACTTCCCGGTGAACATCGACTACGACTCGACCGGGTCGCCGACGGGTGGTCTCGAGGACATCGATCGTTACGGTTTCGACGCGCTCGGCCAGAACCAGGTCGACGGCGACCTCGATGGCGCGAAGCACCCGAAGACCGCGTTCCTGTTCATGCAGGACAAGTTCGAGCGTGAGGGCGTCATCGTCAACGGCGGCCTGCGGCTCGACTACATCAACGTCGACACGCCGGCGCTGGCCTCCGAGCAGTTCCCGCTCGGCCCGCCGCCGGACGATTCGCTCAACACCACCGACCTGAGCCCGAACCGCAGGTACTCGCGCCTGTCGCCGCGCCTGGGTGTCGCCTTTCCGGTGACGGACAAGACGCTGCTGCGCGTCAACTACGGCCAGTTCTACCAGCAGGTCAACCTGCAGGACCTGTACGTGTCCTACCGGTTCCTGCAGCACAAGATCCGGACCGGCGGCTACTTTGTCGGGTTCGGCAACCCGAACTTGAAGCCCGAGCGCACCACGGCCTACGAGGTGGGCGTGGCGCAGCAGCTGGGTGAGCGGATGCGGCTCGACGCGACGGCTTACTACAAGGACGTCAAGGACCTGGTCGAGATCGCGACCATCACCTCGAGCCCGAACGCGTTCGCGAGCTACCGCAACCGCGACTTTGCGACCATCAAGGGCGTCGACGTCGGCTGGACGATGCGCCCGATCAGCCATGTCGCGGCGAGCATCAACTACAGCCTGTCCTATGCCTCGGGCACGGGATCGGTGTCGAATTCGCAGCGCAACATCGCGTGGACGGCGTCGAACCCGCCCAAGCAGTCCTCGCCGCTCGACTTCGACCAGCGGCACAAGATCGCGGCCAACATCGACTGGCGCTTCGGCAAGGCCGAAGGCCCGACGGTGGGCGGCAGCCACATCTTCTCGAACGCCGGGATCAATGTCCTCCTGTCGGCCGGCAGCGGCACACCGTACACGCCGGTCGAGGTCTACGACGAGGTCACCCTGGCAGCGGTCTCGACCGTGCCGATCGGACCGACGAACTCGCGCTACGGCCCGTGGACGTCGACCATCGACATGAAGCTCAACAAGGGTTTCAACCTGGGTTCGCTGAACTTCGACGCCTATGTCTGGGTTCTGAACCTGCTCGACCGCAAGAACGCGGTCGGTGTGTACGAATCCTCCGGCTCGGCCTACACGACGAACTGGCTCAACTCGGAGGCGGGTCAGGCGTTCCTCGCGCAGCAGGGCTCGGCCGGCCAGGCCACCTACGACCTGGCGCAGACCAATCCCTCGTTGTTCGGCAATCCGCGTCTGGTCCGTTTCGGGCTGCGGCTCGGCTTCTAACGAACCTCGACTTTTCCTCGAGGCAGGAGGCTTCGTATGAATCGAACGTTCGTTTGGCCGGCACTGGGGGCAGCCCTGGGACTGGTCGTGGCGGATGCGGCGTTCGCCCACTTGCCGCTGCGCACGCAGGGTGCGCGGCCGCCGGTGGTGCAGGTCGTCGATACGGGAACCCGGCTCGATGCGAACCAGCTTTCGATGTTCGTCACGAACGTCGGCTCGTTCGCCTTCGACCTCCAGGCGGGGAACTCGGGTCTCGAGTTTCCGAAGGGCACGGGCAAGACCTGCGTGTTCGCGGCCGGTCTGTGGATGGGCGCCAAGGTGGGCGGCCAGACGCGGGTCACGGTGGCCGAGTACTCGCAGGAGTTTGCGCCGGGTCCGATGATCGGCGGCATGGCCGCCATCGACAATCCGGGCTACAAGGTCTTCAAGGTTTCGCGTGAGGACACGACGGGCTGGGCCGACTGGATCTCGAACGGCGGGCCGCAAGGCGCCCCGCTCGACACCATCTCCGGTCTGGTCGTGCCCCACATCATCGGCGACCAGACGCTGTACGCGGTGTTCAACGACGCCGATGCGTCGCGGCACACCAACGACGCCGGCAACTCGCCTCCCCTGGGCGTCGAAATCCAGCTCACGGCGTTCGCCTTCAACCGCCAGGGCGCGCTCGGCAACACGGCGTTCCTGAGCTACAAGATCATCAACAAGGGCGCGAACACGCTCGACTCGGCGTACGTGTCGATCTGGTCCGACCCGGACAACGGCGGCGCGGGAGACGACCTGGTGGGCGTCGACACGACGCTCTCGCTCGGCTACTGCTACAACGCCACCAACAACGACAATGTCTACGGGAACCGCCCACCCGCGGTCGGCTTCGACTTCTTCTTGGGTCCAGTCGTCGCGGGAGACACGCTCGGGCTGACGTCCTTCAACAAGTACGTCAACGGCACCGACCCCAATGCCACCCAGCAGTCCTACAACTATATGAAGGGCCTGAACGCCGACGGCACGCCGGTGATCGACCCGACGACCGGCCTCGCCACGAAGTTCACCAACCCCGGCGATCCGGTGGCCGGCACGGGCTGGCTCGACACCAATCCGTCTGACCGGCGGCTCATGAACTCGACCGGACCGTTCACGATGTTGCCGGGCGACACGCAGACGGTCGTCACCGCGGTGATCGTCGGGCAGGGGCGCGACCGGCTGTCGTCGGTCAAGGCGCTCAAGTTCTACGACCAGGCGGCGCAGGACGCGTTCGACCGCGACTTCAACCTGCCGAAC
>JBKJOC010000492.1:0-9816 GCA_046595725.1 Candidatus Eiseniibacteriota bacterium | reverse complement strand
TCGCGCGCCGCCGACTGCTCGGCTTCCTTCTTGTTCTTCCCCTTGCCCGCGCCGAGCGGCTTGCCGCCGACCCGGACCTCGACCGTGAACAGCTTCGAGTGGTCGGGACCGTGCTCGTGCCGGATCGAGTAGACCGGATGGGTGTGGAAGGCGCTCTGCACGTATTCCTGCAGCAGGCTCTTGTAGTTGGTGTGGCGCTTGTCCTGCGAGATGACCGTGGCTTCCGCCAGCAGCCAGGTCTCGACGAACTTGCGCGCGGCTTCGATGCCCTGGTCGAGGTAGATCGCACCCAGCACCGACTCGAACGCGTCGGCCAGGATCGACAGGCGCTGGCGCCCGCCGGAGTCGACCTCGGAGTTCGACATCAGCACGAAGCGGCCAAGACCCATCGCGAGCGCGCGGCGGGACAGGATCGCCTTGGAGACGAGCAGCGACTTGGTCTTGGTGAGCTGGCCCTCGTGCTCGCCGGGGAACATCTTGTAGAGATGCTCCGAGGTGATGACCCCGAGCACCGAGTCGCCGAGGAACTCCAGGCGCTCGTTCGATTCGCGCGACGTCGCCCGCTGGACATGGAGGTACGAGCGGTGGGTGAGCGCCAGGCGCAGGAGCTTGGGATCGTTGAAGTGGATCCCGAGATGCTTGCCGAAGGCCTCGACCGCGCGGCTCTCGTCGGCGGTCAGCCCCGGAATCGCAGGCCGCTCCGGGCCGGCGAACAGTTTCTTGAGCCACGCCCAGAATCCGCCCGATGAGGGCGCGGACGACGGTGGACGGCCGGAGCCGCCTCCCGAGGACGAGGACGGCGCAGACCTGCGGCTGGGACCGCGGTCACGTTCGCGCCGTTGGGAGCCGCTTCGTTCGGGACGAGCTTCGCGTTCGTCCCGTGTGCGCCGGCGGCGGCGCTGGTTCAGGCGGTCGGGATCGCTCGAAACGCCAGGGTTCCGTTGTGTCCGCCGAACCCCATCGAGTTGGACAACGCCCCCGTCACGTGGACGGTCCGGGCTTGATTCGGTACGCAGTCGAGGTCGCATTCTGGATCCGGGTGTTCGTAGTTGATGGTTGGGGGAACGATACCCCGCGTGATCACCAGCGTCGAAACTGCGGCCTCCAGGGCGCCCGCGGCACCCAGCAGATGGCCGGTCATGGACTTCGTCGAAGCCAGCATGACGTTTCGCGCGAAATCTCCGAAGACCCGCTTGACCGCCACCGACTCGGTGCGGTCGTTGTAGGGCGTCGAGGTGCCGTGCGCGTTGATGTACTGCACGTCCTCGGGCCGCATGCCGGCGTCCTTGAGGGCCGCGCGCATCGAGCGCACGGCTCCGTCGCCGTCGGGTGCTGGAGAAGTGATGTGATACGCGTCGCCGGTCGCGCCGTAGCCCGCCAGCTCGCAGAGAATCGGCGCACCGCGCTTGGCGGCGTGCTCTGCGCGCTCGAGGACCAGGATGGCGGCTCCTTCGCCCATGACGAAGCCATCGCGTTCCGCGTCGAAGGGCCGTGAGGCCCGGGTGGGATCATCGTTCCTCGTGGACATCGCCTTCATGGAGCAGAAGCCGGCGATCGCCATCGGCGTCACCGTCGCTTCCGTGCCCCCTGCAATGACGACATCGGCATCGTCGTGCTGCAGGATCCGGAGAGCTTCCCCGATCGCGTTGGCCGAAGAGGTGCAGGCCGAAACGGTCGTGAAGTTCGGACCCTTGGCCCCGAGGGCGATCGACACCTGGCCGGAGGCCATGTTGCTGATCATCATCGGGATGAAAAAGGGACTGACGCGGTCGGGACCACGCTCGAGCAGGATCTTGTGCTGGGTTTCGAACGTCTCGATTCCCCCGATGCCCGAACCCACGATCACGCCGATGCGATCGGCGTCGAGGTTGGGCACGTCGAGGCGAGCGTTCTCCACGGCCTGTCGGGCCGCGCCGACGGCAAGCTGGACGAAGCGGTCATTCCGCTTCGCCTCCTTGCGCTCCATCCAGAGGGTGGGATCGAAATCCTTCACCTCGGCGGCGATGCGCGTGGTGTAAGCGGTCGCATCGAAGCGGGTGATCTTCGTCATTCCGCTGGTGCCCGCGCACAGGTTCGACCAGAACGTCTCGACGTCATTGCCGAGCGGCGTGATCGCACCCATTCCGGTGATGACGACCTTGATGTCCTTGTCCCCGTTCACACGTGTCCCTTGTTGGTGTTGGTGCAGCGTCGGCGCGCGGGGATCGGGCGCCCACTGGGCGTGTCCCGATCCTCCCGCCACGTCGTCGTCAGTTCGTCGCGTGCTCCTTCAGGTAGTTCAGCGCGTCGCCCACGGTCTTGAACTTGTCTGCGTCCTCGTCGTGGATGTCGAGTCCGAACTCCTCCTCGAGCGCCATGACCAGCTCGACCGTGTCGAGCGAATCGGCGCCCAGGTCCTCGATGAACTTGGCGTCCGGCGTGAGCTGATCCATGGAGACCTCGAGCTCCTTGGCGATGATCTCCTTGGCCTTCTCTTCGCTATAAGCCATTCCGTTCACCTCCTCCGTTGCGGGTGGCGGGCGGGGCCGCATCGTGCGGACACTCCGGCCGTGTGCGGTGCATCAGGCCATCACCATACCGCCGTCGACGTGCCAGACCTGTCCGGTCACGTAGCCGGCCTCGGGCGAAGCCAGGAAACGAACCACCGCGGCCACGTCGGCGGGATCGCCGAAGCGGCCGAGAGGGATCGCGCCGAGCATCCCCGCGCTCTGCTCCCCGGTCAGCGCGTCGGTCATCGCCGTCCGGATGAATCCCGGCGCCACCGCGTTGACCGTCACTCCGCGCGGCGCGAATTCGCGCGCCAGCGCCTTGGTCAGGCCGATCACGCCCGCCTTCGAGGCGACGTAGTTGGCCTGGCCGGCATTGCCCATCACCCCGACCACCGAGGTGATGTTCACGATGCGACCGCTCTTCTGCTTGAGCAGCGGACGGGCTGCCGCGCGGCAGCAGTGGAACACGCCCTTGAGGTTGGTGTCGACCACTTCATCCCACTGCGCGTCCGACATCCGCAGCACCAGCCCGTCGCGCGTGACGCCCGAATTGTTGACCACGATGTCGAGCCGCCCGTGCTCCTTGACGACGGATTCGAATGCCGCGTTGACCTGTGCCTCGTCGACCACGTCGGCGGCGTAAGCGTGCGCGGCACCCTTGACCTCGGCCGCGGCGGCCTGCGCGCGCTCGAGGTTCCGCGCCACGATCGCGACCACCGCGCCGGCCGAGGCGAGGGCGTCGACGACAGCGCGGCCGATGCCGGTCGCCCCACCGGTGACGAGCGCGACCTGGCCTGCCAGCGGCGCGCTCACGCGCGGGCCGCCTGTCCGAACGCGCCGAGCGTCTCCTCGAGGCTCGCCGGATCGTCTACGTTCGCGCTCTTGGTCTCGGGCGCGATCGACTTGAGCAGCCCGCGCAGCACGCGGCCCGAGCCCAACTCGACGAAGCCGGTCGCTCCCAGATCGCGCAGCGCGCGCATCGACTCCTCCCACCGTACCGCGCCCAGCAACTGGCGTCCGAGGCGGTCGCGAATGTCGGCGGCGTCCTGGACCGGACGCGCGTCGACATTCGCCACTACCGGGATCGCCGCGTCCTTGACCTCGACGGTTGAAAGCGCGGCAACCAGGCCCTCGGTCGCCGGTCCCATGAGCGGCGAGTGGAACGCGCCCGCGACCGGCAGCCGAATCGCGCGCTTCGCACCGCGCTCCTTGCACAGCGCCATCGCCGCCTCGACCGCTTCGGGCGTGCCCGAGATCACGACCTGGCCCGGCGAGTTGAAGTTCGCCGCCACCACGGTGCCCTCGCCCTGCGCCGTCGCGTCGGCACACGCGGCCTCGACCGCCCCGGCGTCGAGCCCCAGGATCGCGGCCATCGTGCCCGGCGTCCGGTCGCCCGCGGCGGCCATCAGCTCGCCGCGCCGGCGCACCAGGCGCAGGGCATCTTCGTAGGATAACGATCCCGCCGCGACATGCGCGCTGTACTCGCCGAGCGAGTGCCCGGCCGCGAACGACGGCTTGAGGCCGCGCCCGGTGGCCACGCGCAGCGCGGCGACCGAGTGCGCGAGCAGCGCGGGCTGCGCGTTCTCCGTGCGCTTGAGCGCCTCTTCGGGACCGTTCCACATGGTCTCGGTGAGGGCGAAGCCGAGCACGAGGTCGGCTTCCTCGAACACCTTGCGCGCGTCCGGGAACGCCTCTGCCAGGCCCTTGCCCATGCCCACGGCCTGCGAACCCTGGCCGGGAAACAGGAACGCGAGACTCACGCCGGCGCCCCGGTCTTGACCGCCGCGATCGAACTGCGCGCATCGCGGCCGACGATCGGCCAGGCCGCCTTCGGGTTCCACTCGATCACCGCGGCGCCCCAGGTGACCCCGCCGCCGAACGCCACCAACTCGATCAGGTCCTTGTCCTTGATCTTGCCCTGGCGCACGACCTCGTCGAGCAGGATGGGCACCGAGGCCGCGGACGTATTGCCGTAGCGTTCGATATTTCCCATGACCTTGTCCTTGGGAACCCCGAGCCGCTCGGCGGTGGCGTCGATGATGCGCTGGTTCGCCTGGTGCGGAATGAGCGCGACCAGCTCCCCGGTCGAGCGGCCAGCCTCGGCCAGCGCGTCGCGCGAGATCTGCTCCATCGCGCGCACGGCGTACTTGAACAGCTCGTTGCCGCGCATCCGGATGAAGTGGTCGCGCGCCGAAACGGTCTCGTGCGTTGCCGGGCGCGCGGAGCCGCCGGCCGGCACGGTCAGCATGTCGCCCTGCTCCCCGTCCGCGCCGAGCTTGACCGACAGCACCCCGGTGCCCGGATCGCACGGGCGCAGCACCGCGGCGCCCGCGCCGTCGCCGAACAGCACGCAGGTGTTGCGATCCTGGAAGTCGAGGATTCTGGTCAGCGCTTCGGCACCGATCAGGAGCACGGTGTCGGAAGCGCCAGCCTGGATCAGCGCCTGCGAGATCTGGAGCCCGTAGACGAAACCCGAGCACGCGGCGTTGATGTCAAGTGCCGAGGCGTGCGAGGCGCCGAGCTTCTGCTGCACGGTGCACGCCATGGAGGGCAGCATGCGGTCGGGCGTGACGGTGCCGACGAAGATGTGGTCGACGTCCTGCACCGTGAGGCCGGCCATCTCGAGCGCCCGGCGTCCGGCTTCGGCGGCGAGGTCCGAGTTGTTCTCGTCGTCGGCGACCATCCGCCGCTCCTTGATGCCGGTGCGGGTGACGATCCACTCGTCCGAGGTCTCGACCAGCTTCTCGAGCTCGAAGTTGGACAGGACCCGCTCGGGCAGAAAGCTCCCGGTGCCGACGATGGTCGCGCCGCGCAATCGATCGCTGCTAGGCATAGGCGTGTCTCAGGAGCTCCTGGATGTGCTCGTTCACGCGCTGCTCCACGAACGTGGCCGTCGTCCGAAGACCGCTCCGGATGGCGCGCGGGGACGAGCGTCCGTGCCCGATGAAGATCACTCCGTCGACTCCGAGCAGCGGGGCCGCGCCGTACTCGGCATAGTCGAACTGGTTGCGCATGCGGCCGAACGCCGGCTGGAGCATCAGCGCCCCGAACCTGGCCCGCAGGTTGCGCCCGACTTCGCGCCGGAAGCTCGCGACGATGTGAGTCAGCACGCTCTCGGCGAGCTTGAGCACCACGTTCCCCGTGAAGCCGTCGCACACCACCACGTCGACTTCGCCCTTGAGGATGTCGCGGCCCTCGACGTTGCCGATGAAGTTGACGCCCGTCCCCTGGGCCAGGAGGCCGTGGGTCTCGACCGTCAGCTCGTTGCCCTTCGACGATTCCTCGCCGATCGAGAGCAGCCCCACGCGGGGCTGGGCGAGGCCGAGCACGTCGTGCGCGTAGCAACTCCCCATCGACGCGAACTGCACCAGGTGGATCGGCTTGCAGTCGGAAGTCGCCCCGACGTCCAGCACCACGCAACCCTTGCCGCGGTTGGGGAAGATCGTCGCGATCGCCGGCCGGTCGACCTTCTCGAGGCGGCCCAGCCCGAGCAGCGAGACGGCGACAACCGCCCCGGTCGAGCCCGCGCTGAAGAACGCGTCGAGCTTCTTCTCCTTCTGCATCTGGGTGGCGATGACCAGGGAGGAGTTGGGCTTGCGTCTCAGGACGGTGGCGGGAGGCTCGTCCATCTCGACGCGCTCCGGCGCGTGGACGAGATCGATCGGAAGGTCCTTCACGTTGAGCTTGGCGAGCTCATCGCGCACCTCATCGAGGTCTCCCAGCAGCACGACCCGGAAACGGCCCGGAAACTCCCGCAGGGCCATCACCGCGCCGGGCACCACGACCGATGGCCCGAAATCTCCACCCATCGCATCGACACCGATGACGGGAA
The DNA here is from genome assembly GCA_046595725.1 of Candidatus Eiseniibacteriota bacterium. Lineage (GTDB taxonomy): Bacteria > Eisenbacteria > RBG-16-71-46 > RBG-16-71-46 > DASYSL01 > JANPEF01. The sequence continues at coordinate 3,495 of JBKJOC010000492.1, read as the reverse complement.
TCTGGCCCATGGGTCGCGTGCCCGGGACGGAACTCACGCGGTCTTGGGAACGATGACCTCTTCCTTCCCGTAATAGCCGCAATTCGCGCACACGCGATGCGGTAAACGGCGCTGCCCGCAGTGGCCGCAGAGCCCCGCCGCCGGGTGGTGCAGCTTCCAATGGGTGCGGCGCTTCTTGCCCCGCGTGCTCGAGTGTCGTCGCTTGGGAACCGCCATGCTGCTTCTCCTTCAGGCGTGGGCGCCGGCCTCGTGGGGGCAGGGCCCTTCGTTCAGATCGGCTCCGCACTTCGCGCACAGGCCCCGACAGTCGGGGCGGCACAGCGGAGCCATGGGTCGGGCGAGGAGCGCCGCCTCGCGCAACTGCTCGTCGAGGTCGAGGCGCCGCCCGTCGTGAAAGACGACATAGTCGTCCAGTTCGAGCTCGCGCTCGAATTTACCGCCGCTGCCGGCCTTGTCCGCATGCAGGTTGAACGTGAACTCGAGTGGCGAACGGAACGGCGCAAGGCAGCGCGCGCATTCCTCGAGACACTCGGTCGCGACCTGGGCGGTGATGGTGACCTGGTCTCCGGCGCGATCGGCGTCCACGTCGACGTCGAGCGGGAGGGGCCACTCCTCGGACGGCAACCCGAGCTCGGACGGAGGCACGGCCTGAACCACCCGGGTGTGACCGGGCTTAAGCTCCGACAGTTCAAGACGTAACGCCACCATCACGGACTCCGCCGGGTTCCGGCCGCGGAAATGTAACACAGCCTGCTCCGCCCCGGCGCACCCGTCGCGCTCCGGAGTGGATGATCGCCTATAAGTCGTTGCCGAAAAAGAACTTGGTTTCGCGATCGGCCGATGTTTCCGAGTCCGAAGCGTGCACCGAGTTCCGGCCCTTGTCGAGGCCGAAGCGCTTGCGCACCGTGCCCTCGGCCGCCTGGGCCGGATCGGTTGCCCCGACCACCTCGCGCAGCCTGAGCGGTCCGCCCTCGCCCTCGAGCGCGGTCAGGAACACGGGACCGGAGATCATGTAGGCGACCAGCTCCCCGAAGAACGGGCGCTCCTTGTGCTCGGCGTAGAAGATCTCGGCCTGCTCGCGCGAGAGCAGCGTGTAGCGACCGCCGACCAGGCGGAAGCCGGCCTCTTCCACGTGCGCCAGGATGCGGCCGATCAGGTTGCGCTCGACGGCGTCGGGCTTGACGATGAACAGCGTGCGATTCGGGTGCGCCATGACGTGAACTCTCCCCTACTTCGTCTTCCTGCGCCCGGCCGGTTTCGCCGCGCGCGCCTTGCGCACGGACCGGGGGGCGGACTTGGTGGCCCTGGCTTTCTTGGGCGCGGCCTTCTTCTTGGGCGCGGCCTTCTTCGCCGGTGCGGCCTGCTTCTTCTTCGGCGCAGCCTTGCTTTTGCGCTTCTTGAGCGCCTCGGCGAGCAACCCCGGGATCTCCGAGGGGATGCGCGCCACCGGGACGCCGGCCTTCTGGAACGCCTTGATCTTCTCCGCGGCCGTGCCCAGCCCGCCCGAGATGATCGCGCCCGCATGGCCCATGCGCTTGCCGGGCGGCGCGGTCTGGCCCGCGATGAACGCGACCACCGGCTTGGTGACGTGCTTCCTGATGTAGGCCGCCGCCTCGTCCTCGTCGGTGCCGCCGATCTCGCCCATGAGGACGATGCCGTCGGTGCCCGAATCCGCCTCGAAGGCGGCCAGCGCATCGATGAAGTTCGTGCCGTTGATCGGATCGCCGCCGATGCCGATGCAGGTCGACTGGCCCATGCCCGCGTGCGTCAGCAGGTGGACCACCTCGTAGGTCAGCGTTCCCGAGCGCGAGACCAACCCGATCCGGCCCGGCTTGTGGATGTGGCCCGGCATGATGCCGACCTTGGACTGCCCGGGCGAGATCACGCCTGGACAGTTGGGCCCGATCAGGCGCGGCCCGCCGCCCTTCCTTAAGGCCTGGGCGCGCTTCAGGTAATCCCACACGCCGAGCATGTCCTCGACCGGCACACCCTCGGTGATCGCGATGATCAGGTCGACGCCCGAGTCGATGGCCTCGTAGATCGCGTCCGCCGCCCCGGGCGCCGGTACGTAGATGATGGTCGTGTTGGCCCTGGTCTTCGCCACCGCCTCGGCGAGCGTGGCGAACAGCGGAATACCCTCGAACGTCTCGCCCGCCCGGGTGGGCGAGGTGCCGGCGACGACCTGCGTGCCGTACTCCTTCATGCCGCGCGCGTGGAACGAGCCGTCGCGGCCCATGCCCTGCACCACCACGCGGGTCTTCTTGTCGACCCAGACGCTCATCGCGCGCCTCCCTGCGCCGCCCGAATCACGGCCTTGACGCCTTCGTCCATCGAGGTCGTCGCGGTCAGGCCCTTTTCGGCCAGGATCTTCCGCGCCAGCTCCTCGTTCGTGCCCGTCAACCGGATGACCAGCGGCATGTCGATCGTCAGGCGATCGAGCGCCGTCAGGATGCCGCGCGCCACGTCGTCGCAACGCGTGATGCCGCCGAAGATGTTGAACAGGATCGCCTTGACGGTCGAGTCGCCGGTGATGATCTGGAGCGCCGCCACCACCTTCTCGGGGTTGGACGAGCCGCCGATGTCGAGGAAGTTTGCCGGCTGGCCGCCGTAGAACTTGACCAGGTCCATGGTCGCCATCGCGAGCCCGGCGCCGTTGACGATGCAGCCGATGTCGCCCTCGAGCGGCACGTAGGACAGGCCCTTCTCGCGCGCCAGGATCGAGCCCGGCGTCTCGTCGGCGGTGTCGCGCATGGCCTCAAGGTCCTCGTGCCGGAAGAGCGCGTTGTCGTCGATCGAGATCTTGGCGTCGAGCGCCAGCGCCTCGCCGTCCTTCGTGATCACCAAGGGATTGATCTCGGCCAGCGACGCGTCCTCGCCCCAGAACACCTGGTAGAGGCGGACCAGCATGTCGGCCATCGCCAGCGCTTCCTTGCCCTTCTTGCCGATCCGCCCCACCGCCGCGCGCGCCTGCCATGGCAGGAGGCCGGTGGTGAGGTCGATCGGCAGCTTGAGGATCGCGTCCGGATTGGTGTGCGCGGTCTCCTCGATGTCGATGCCCCCCGCCGCGGAGAGCATGAGAATCGGGCGCTTGCTCGCGCGATCGACGAGGATGGCGGCGTAGGTCTCGCTCGCGATGTCGACCGCGCTCGTGACCAGCACCTTGCGCACCGGCAACCCCTGGATCGAGAGCTGAAGAATGGCGCGCGCCTTCTCCTCGGCCTCCTCGGGCGTCTTCGCCAGCTTGACGCCGCCGGCCTTGCCGCGACCGCCCGAGTGCACCTGCGCCTTGACGACGACCTCGCCGCCAATCCGCTGCGCCGCGGCGCGCGCCTCGGCCGGAGTCGTGGCCACGATGCCCGGCGCGATCGGGATGCCCGCGCGCTGGAACAATTCCTTGGCCTGGTATTCGTGGAGATTCATGGTCCGTCCTGGTCTGCGGAAGGAAGCCTGCGCGAACTGGTGCCGGCCGCGGATGCGGCGGAGCGCAAGCGTAAG
>JBKJOC010000151.1:0-10534 GCA_046595725.1 Candidatus Eiseniibacteriota bacterium | reverse complement strand
ACGCATCCCTGACTGGCAGGCGCAAGTTGCCCGTGGCCTCGAGTTCGACAACCACGGGCTCGAATCGCCTGAGCGCGGCCGCGACTTCGCGCTCCAGGTAATCGAGTGCGACCGATTGAGCGAGCGCCAGGGAGAGGATGTTCATGCGCGGCAGGGTAAGCGCTCGCAGGCTGATCTCATTGAACGTGACCGCGTTGTCCACAGTCCCGACCAGCACGTCGATGGAATCGTCGAGCAACTCCGCCTGCCCTGCTCCCATGTCCTCGCGGATTTCGGCGAGCCAGGTGCGCTGCGTCCCCTCGTTGCAATTCCAGAAGACGACCCCGCCGAATTTCGTGAGCGCGACCATGCTGCCGGGAGTCACCTCGAGGATCAGCGGATCAAAGGAGAGAACCGTCACGTCCCCGTGGCCCTTGCGAAACACGCGCAGGTCGATCTGGCCCTCGAGATAGACCGCGCGTACGCGCATGCGCACGATCGCCTCGGGCCGGAACGGAAGGGCGAGGTTCGGCAGGGTTGCAAGCGCCTGGGCGGGATCGCTGCTCATCCGATCCTCAGCGCCTGGGCTTCAAGTCTTGCGAGAAGAACTCATTGATCTATTTGCAGACCACTCTCGCCTGCTCCTCCCCTCCTCCCGGCATCAGGGTAACCGGAGGATTCGCGCATGATCGACGACTGATCCCACGCGCAACGTGACGAAATAGATGCCGGCCGACACCCGTCGACCTGAATCGTCCGCGCCATCCCACTCGCGGGCGGACCTGCCGGCCGGGAATTCCTCCCTCGCGAGCCTGCGGACGTGACGTCCAGCCAGGTCATGGATGTCGAGCAGCGCGGACGCTCGTGCGGGGAGTGTGAACGACACGGTGGACGTGGCGCGGGCGGGATTGGGCAGGACGCGCTCGATGTGCGTGCTCGCCTGAACTCCGCCAAACACGTCGGTGCTCGTCCCGCCGGTGCGGAAATCGTACTCGCCGCCGACACGCGCCTCGAGCGACGTCCAGCGCGAGCGCGGGAAGTAGGGCGAGAACGAGCTCAGCCGCGCGCGCCAGCGGGAAGTGGTCGCAATGAAAGGCGCCAACTGGCCGTCGTAGGAAACGACCTGACTTCCGGCACCCGAGGGCGTTCCCGTGTCGGTCACGAGCGATGCCGAGCGGTTCGCAACCCCGGTGAACGGCGTCCCCTGCAATTTGACTTCGACCTCACCCGACACGCGCGCGCGTCCAGCAGGGCTTCGCAGCGCAAGCGAAAAACCGAACTGGCCGGTGTGGTCGAGCAGCGCTGGCGACCAGCGGTCGGTCAAAGGTAAGTTAGCTTCGGTCTGACGCACCTGCCATGGAGCGCCTTCGCCTCCGCCGAAATAAACGAAGACCCGACCTGGGGATCCGATCGCACCGGATCCGACCGCACCCGCGGCCACGTCGGCGAAGCCATCGTGATTCAGGTCCGCGAGGGGCGCGATTCCATCCCCGAGGTTGGCGCCGACGATGTCCGATTCGAGCGTCAAGTCCGGCGTAGGTTGGATTGTCGGCCGGCCGAAGAAGATCCGAAGCCCGCCCTCATCGGCTTGTCCGTTCGAAAGTCCCGGTTCCCCCACCACGACATCCGCCAGGCCATCCCCATTGAGATCGCCGCCTCCGGCCACCGCTCCCGTGCGGGCGTTGGGGAGTCCAACGTACGTCCAGTAAGGGCGGGCCGGCGCGACCCGCCCGCGCGAGCCCAGGTAGAGAAAGACCATGCCCTTCGGATCGGAATTCGTGGAATACGAGCTGACGATCAGGTCGGAGACGCCGTCGCCATTGAAGTCGCCCGCACCCGCCGGAAGAGCGAACGTGGAACGCGGCGGCGACGACACGAGCGTCCATGCGGGAGCGGCGGACGGACCTGAAGGACCGCCGAAGTAGACTTCGACGCGCCCGCTCCCGGACGCCGGTTGGACGCCGACGGCGAAGTCGCTGTAGCCGTCGGCATCGAGGTCGCCGACCATCGCGACATTCTGTCCGAACCTCTCCCCCGTCGTCGCGCCGCTGCGCGACCAGGCGGGGGCGCCCAGTCCGCTCGGCCCACCCGGGTAGAACCACACCTTTCCGCAATCCACGGCCGTGGGCGAGTCCCAGGCGGGCGCCGCGACCAAGACATCGTGGTAACCATCGCCGTTCACGTCGCCGCGGCCGCTGATCGAGCTGCCCAGTTCTTCGGCCACCTGGTCCCCCTCGGCGACCCACGGCGAAACGGTGGGACCGGCGGACCCGCCGAGGTAGAGCCTGACCTTTCCGGCCGCCCCGTTGCCGGCTGCCGTGTATCCACGAGAGGAGATCAGGAAGTCGGTCCACTGGTCGCGGTTGACGTCTCCCGCGTCGGCCACCGCAGCTCCGAGATTTTCCGTTGAACCGACCCCGGTGTAGACGTGCGAAGGGATGGCCTCGATCGAGCCCAACTCCGCGTGACGCAGCTCTGCGCGTCCCTGCTGCGAGGCGCCGAAGAGCGACTCGCCGATGAGAAGCGCCGGAAACGGATCGGACTCGGTCCATGGGAGGATGGCGAGCGAGGTGCCGTACCCGGTGAACGGCGCCGAGGCCACGAGAGGTGTGTTGCCCGCAAGCACCGGCGGGCTTGCGCTGCCGACGTACGAGAAGACAGCCCCTTGAGCCGAAGGGCCGGCACCCGTGAACGTCGGCGCGCCCACGAGGATCTCGGCGTAGCCGTCGCCATTGGCGTCGCCGGTGGTGGCGATGGAGGCGGCATATCCGGCGCCAACCTCGGACCCGCGGAGCGTGGACTCGACGACCGGCCCGGTGCGCGCGCCCGAGACCAGCAGGAACTGCCCGGTCTCGACGTCCGGCGCAGGAAAGCGTTCGCTGCCGATCAGGACGTCGGCATACCCGTCACCGTCGACGTCGCCGGCGCAGGCGACCGTGCTGCCGAGCCGCTCCTCGGCCCCGGTGCCGAGCACGGTCAGGATCGGGGTGCTGCTGAAGCCGCTGGCCGTGCCCTTGTAGATGTCCGCCTGGCCGCTTCGGCGTTCCAAGCTGGCGGCGGAGCCAGGCGAGCCGATCACGACATCCGCGTATCCGTCCCCATTCGTGTCGCCGGCGTTCGCGACCGAGCTGCCGGTGGACATGCTGTCCGCGTCACCCAAGATCGTGCCCAGCGCCGTCCCGATGCCGCCGGCGATGCCGCGATAGATCAGGGCCTTGCCCGCGGCCACGTGGAGGCCCACCGTCGCTCCCGGCACGCCGACCACGATGTCTGCGAAGGCGTCGGCGTTGACGTCGCCAGCGCCGCTCACCGCAGCGCCGAGATGCGCGTTCAGCCCGGACCCCAGCACCGTGAAGACCGGGCTCGCAGTGATTCCCGACGGCGAGCCCAGGTAGACGAAGGCGGCACCCTGTCCGATCTCCCTCCCCGCGTAGTCCGGAGCGCCGACGATCACATCCGCGTAACGATCGCCGTCGACGTCGCCCGCGGTCGAGAGCGCGGCGCCGAAGTGCGCCGCCGCGAGCCCACCTAAAAGCGTCGCGCCGGGAACCCCGGAAGGCCCGTTATTGGAGCCATAGAACACGAAGACAGCGCCCTCGTCCTGCCCGCCCGGTCCGTCCCACAGCGGCGCCCCGATCAGGAAATCCGCGTAGTTGTCCCAATTGACGTCCCCGGCCGATGCAAGCGCTCTGCCCGCCTCCGCGCCCACCTGGTTCGACTCCCAGATCCAGGACGGAGTGACCGAAAGCCCGCTGGCTGACCCCAGGTAGAGAAGCACTCGACCCTCGTCCGTCTGGCCGTTGTCGTGCCCCGGCGCGCCGACCAGCACGTCGCCATAACCGTCGTTGTTGACGTCACCCACTGGCGTGACGGCGGCGCCGAATTGGGCGCCCGCTTGCGCGCCCTTCGGCGACCAGGTCCCGGGAGTGACGTTCGCGTTGGCGGTCGAGCAGGCGAGGGAGATCGAGAGCAGAGCAGAAGCCGGCCAGGAAGTCAGATTTCGGGACACCAGGAGCCTCGATCCTGAAGGGGGGGATGAAGCCAATCAGAGAAGCGGAGGGGGATCGATTCAATCCGATCCCCCGCCCTTTGTCAATCACCGGGAGCCCGCATTGGTCCCGTCTCATCCTTGCGTCCCTCGCCCGGCGGCGGAGGCCCCGCGCACGGACTCGTCGACCTGAATCGTCCGCGCCATCCCACTCGCGGGCGGATCTGCCGGCCGGGAACTCCTCCCTCGCGAGCCTGCGGACGTGACGTCCAGCCACGTCATGGATGTCGAGCAGCGCGGACGCTCGTGCGGGGAGGGCGAACGACACGGTGGACGTGGCGCGGGCGGGATTGGGCAGGACGCGCTCGATGTGCGTACTCGCCTGAACTCCGCCAAACACGTCGGTGCTCGTCCCGCCGGTGCGGAAATCGTACTCGCCGCCGACACGCGCCTCGAGCGACGTCCAGCGCGAGCGCGGGAAGTAGGGCGAGAATGAGCTCAGCCGCGCGCGCCAGCGGGAAGTTGAGCGAAAGCAGGACGCATGGATGACCTCGGGGGAATGCGATCGACACCCAGGGGAAGCCCATCGCCCCCGGCTGTCAACCATGCGGCGTCAGCGCAGCCGCAGCAGGCGCGCGTGATCGACCGCATTCCCCGCGCGGAGCTCGACGAAATAGAGCCCGGGCGGGACCTCGAGTCCGGCCGTGTCCCTCCCGTCCCAGGAACGGGTCCCCCGCCCGATCGCGGACGCCTCGCGCGCGATCGAGCGCATGTGGCGTCCCCGCACGTCGTAAATGTCGACGCTCAGCGGCACGCGTGCGGGCAGCTCGAACTCGATCGTCACCGCGCCGGCGGAAGGATTGGGCGCGACGCCGCCGAGCCGCGCGACAGCGCCGAGTTCGATCTCGGGCACTGCCGTGTTCGAGCCACCCGTGCGGAAGTCGAAGTCCCCGGTCGCGCGCCCCTCCACCGTGAGCCAGCGCGAGTGCGGGAAGTACGGGTTCCGGCTCGTCGATCGTCCGCGCAGGTGGTAGGTGACGTCCGGCCACAAATATCGCACATAGGTCACGAGCCCGCCGAGGCTCCCCGGGGGGCCGGGCGGGCCGTTCTGGTAGTAGGACTGTGGTGCGTCGACGAAGTTCGACACGTTCGTGAAGGGAACCCCCTGCGGTTGGATCTCGAACTGGACGCCGGTTCGCACGCGTCCGGCAGCCGAATGGAGCGAGAGCGCGACACCGACCTGCGTCGTCGAGTCGAGCAGCGCGGGCGGAAGGAGACTGCCGCCGTAGGCCTCGCCGACGCGAAGGAACTGGAACGCACCCTCGCCGCCGCCGAGCCACCCGTACACGGCGCCGTTGCCAGCCCGCGCGGTTGCGATGATGTCGGCGTAGCCGTCGCGATTGAGATCGGCCAGCGGCGCGAGCGAGGATCCGAGGTTCGCCATGGGAACGTTCGATTCAAGCAGCGTGTCGGGCATGAAAGGGGCATTGCCAGGTCGGCCGCGGAACACGTAAAGGACTCCCTCCTGGTCCTCCCCGTTCGAGGCGATGGGTGCCCCGACCACGAAATCCGAGCGGCCGTCGCCGTCGAGGTCCCCACCCCCCGCGAGCGCGGAGCCCGCGTTCGCCTGGCCCGGCGGCGGCGACCACGTGCGGTACGACCTTTGGGGTTCTGACCGGCCGCGTGAACCCGGGTGGAAGAAGATCGTCCCCCGCCCGTTCGGCTCGTCGGTCGCGCCGACGACGAGGTCGGCGACGCCGTCGCAGTCATAGTCGCCCACTGCGGCAAGCGTGCTGGCGTAGGTGTTGAGCGGCGGTGACGGCGAGAGCGCGAAGGCGGCGTTGGTCGAGAGTCCCGCGGGGCCGCCGTAGAAGATGTCGACGCGCGGCGGGCCCGACGGCGCGCTGGAGGCGCAGCTGACCGCGAGGTCCGCATATCCGTCAGCGTCGAAGTCGAGCATGGCGAGGCGATGGCCGAAGTACTCGTTCTGCGTCGTGCCGGTCTTCTCCCACACCGGAGCGGCGCTGAGTCCGCCCGGTCCGCCGAGGAACAGATTGACCATGCCGGAGCGCGACACCGGGCCGAGGTGATTGGGAGCGCCGATCGCGACGTCCATGTAGCCATCGCCGTTGACGTCGCCCCGGCCCGCAACCGTGATCCCGAACCATTCCTCGGCCTGCGTGCCCTGCGGCGCCCAAGAGCTGAGCACGTAATCGACGCCCGTGCCGAGGTAGAGCCGGGCGCGTCCGCGCTTGACCAGCCCACCTCCACCGTAGAACGGTGAACCGACCACGAAGTCGCCGATGCCGTCACGATCGACGTCGCCGGCGTCGACCAGCGCCTCACCGTACAGTCCGTCATCGACCCCGCCCTCGTAGAAGCTCAGGGCGGGACCAATTCCCAGGATGCCGGCGCGGTAGCGCCGGATACGCCCGACATCAGGCCCCGGTGCGTCCCACGACGGTTCACTGACGAGGAGCGATGGCCAGTCCGTGATCATGGGGACAATCGCGAGGGCGGCGCCGAACGCGGTGTTGGGCGTGGCGTTCGTCTTCACCGCTGGGGTCATGGGGACGATCGGCCCCGGCCTTCCGAGGAAGAGGGACGCGGCACCTTCGAGCGCGAGGCCGCTCTCGCTCCAGTCGGGTGCGCCGACGAGCAGCTCGCTCATCCCATCGCCGTCGACGTCGCCGGCAGTCGCCACCGTCGCGCCAAAGCGCGAATACGCCTGCGCGCCGCCGACAAAGCTGCCGAACGCCGTGCCCGCGCGGCCGCCGTAGAAGAGGTGTACCCATCCCTGCTGCCCCGGGAAGCCCCTCGGGTCGCCGAACGCGAATTCGGCGTAGCCGTCGCCGTCGACGTCCCCCGCCGTCGCGACGGCCGCCCCGACGCGGCCCCGGTCGAGCGCGCCGTTGATCACGAACAGCGGAACCGGGTCGAACCCGGAAGAGGTGCCGCGGTAGCAACGGAAGCCGCCGCGCCGCGGGCCCGCGATGCTCTCGCCCGGCACGCCGACGAGGATGTCCGCGTAACCGTCGGCGTCGACGTCTCCCGCCCCCGCGACACCGCCCCCGACCTCAAGGCTGTCCGCGGTGCCCGGAACCGTGGCCAACGGCACCGGGTCGATTCCCGACGCCGAGCCTTTCAGGAGATAGAGGATCCCGGCGGCGGGAATCGCGTTCGGCGATGCGCCCGGCGCGCCCAAGAGAACGTCCGCGTAGGTGTCCGCGTTGACGTCGCCTGCGCCCGCCACCGCCTCTCCCAGGCGAGCGTCCACCTCGCCGCCCTCGACGACGAGCGCAGGCGTCCCGAACCCCGCGAACCTGCCGTGGAAGAGATACGCGGCGCCTTCGTTCGCTTGGCCATTGCCGAAGCCAGGCGCACCGATCACGAGGTCCGCGTAGTAGTCGTTGTTCACGTCTCCCGCGTACGCCGCGGCGGCGCCGAAACGCGAGCCGGTGGCGTCGTTCGCCAGTGTGTCGTCGGGCGTCGCATGGAGGCCCTGCGCCGACCCGTAGAAGACGAACACCGCTCCCGCGTCGACGTGGCCGGGCCGATCGTAGAGCGGCGCGCCGATCACGACGTCGGAGATTCCGTCGCCGTTCATGTCCCCGGCGGGCGCAACGACCGCGCCCGCGTGGGCTCCGGCCTGGTTCGGCTCGAACGTCCAGGCGGAATTCGCGGCAAGCCCATTTGCGGATCCCAGGAAGAGGAAAGCGCGCCCTTCGTCGGCCTGCCCGTTGTCGAACAGCGGCGCGCCGACGAGCACGTCGGAGTAACCGTCGCCGTTGACGTCGCCCGCGGGTGCGACGCTCGTGCCGAACGCCGCGCCGGCCTGGCCGCCCTTTGGGGACCACGTCCCGGTGACGACACCCGCGGCAACGGGTGCCGCGAGGAGGAGCACACACAAGGGAAACAGGAAGCGGCTCATCGGTGACCTCGCTCGAGGATGCGGCCGATGGGGGGAGGAATGCGGGCGGTCGCCCGCGCTCCCGACGGTCACGCTTGTAGGACGACGCGCCGGCGTCGTTGGCAGCGCTCGCTCTCCGAAAATGCGGAGGGGCATCCATTAGACGTCCGGGCCCGCCTCCTGTCAACCCCCCGCGCGCACCTCGATCCGGCCGGGGGCACCGTCGAGGATCTCGCCGACGATCGCGGCACAGGGCGTGCCGCGGCGCTCCAGCGCGTCCACCAGCGCGCGTGCCTGGTCCCGCGGGAGAACGATCAGCAGGCCGCCCGAAGTCTGGGCATCGCAAAGCAGAAGCTGCTGGTCCTTGGTCACTTGCGGATCCCAACTCACCCAGTCGTTGAGGAACCGCCAGTTCGCATGCGTCCCGCCGGGCGCAATGCCCTCGGCCGCGTAGGTGCGCGCCGCCGCGAGCACGGGCACGTCATTCGCGACGATGCGCGCGGACACGCCGCTCGCGGCGCAGACGTTCCTCAGGTGTCCGAGCAGACCGAACCCGGTGACGTCGGTTGCGGCGTTCACCCCGACCTCGAGCATCGCCTCGCACGCCGCGCGGTTGAGCGTCGACATGAGGCGGATCGCCTCGGGCATCGCGCCCAGGCGGTCCTCACCGTTCTTGTTCGCGGTTGCGATCACGCCGATTCCGAGCGGCTTGGTCAGCACCAGCACGTCGCCGACTCTTGCGCCCGCATTCGAGACGATGCGGTCCGGGTGCACCTCGCCGACGACCGCCAATCCATAGATCGGTTCGTCGGTCTTGATGGTGTGGCCGCCGACGACGTCGATGCCCGCCTCCTTCGCTTTCATCGCCCCGCCGCGCAGGATTTCCGACAGCACAGAGACCGGCAGGTCGTGGTCGGGAAAGCCGACGATACCGAGCGCCGAGATCGGCGCCGCTCCCATCGCGTAGATGTCGGAGAGCGCATTGGCTGCGGCAACCTGCCCGAACTCGAACGGGTCGTCGACGATCGGCGTGAAGAAGTCGGTCGTGAGCACGAGGGCGCGATCCGGCGTGAGCGCGATCACCGCGGCGTCATCGGCAGTGGCCGAGCCGATCAGGACGCGCGGGTCGTCGATCTTCGGCAGGTTCGCGAGCAGCGGCAAAAGGTAGCCGGGCGGATGCTTGGCCGCGCAGCCTGCGCGCTTGGCGGTCTGCGTGAGCCGAATGGGAACAGCGGCATCGGACATACGCGCAGTCTAGCGCATCGTCCGCGCGGCTGTCAGACTGCGCCGTCATGGATGCTGACCGAAGCGCCGGATGGGCTGGTCGACTCGGGCTCAACCGCCAGACGCTCGCGTTGCTGGCCGCGCTATTCCTGGTGGGACTCGGCGAGGAGTTGTGGAGCCCCTACCTCCCCAAGTACCTGGACGCGCTCGGGGCCTCGATCCTGGTCATCGGGCTCTGGTCGGCGGGCAAGAACCTGCTCGAGGGCTTCCTTTACTGGGGCGGCGGCGAGCTTTCGAACCGGCTCGGCACGCGCGGCACGCTCGCGCTGGTCGGGCTGGTCCCGCTCGCGGGCTACGCCGTCTTCCTTGCCACCCACTCCGTGCCGGCGGCGATCATCGCGTCTTTCCTGATCGGCTCGTGGGAGCCGCTCTCGGTGCCGGCCACGTTCGCCGTCGTCGGCAAGAGCACGGAACCGGGCGCGCGCACGATGGCGTTCGCACTCCAGTCGATCCAGAAGCGCCTGCCCAAGATCGTCGGTCCCCTGATCGGCGGCGTGGTCCTGAGTGCCGTGGGCGTCACGCACGGCGTGCGCGCGCTCCTGTGGGTCGCGCTCGCGGGCGTGCTGCTCTCCATGGCCCTGCAATGGCGGCTCCTCGAGAAGCGCGAGCCCGTTCCTCCGGCCACGATCGGAAAGCGCGAGGTGTGGCGCGCGATGCCACCGTTCCTCAAGCGCCTGTGGTGGAGCGACATGTTGGTCCGCTGGTGCGACTGGCTGACGCGCGACTTCATCGTGCTCTACTGCCTGAACGTGCTCGGCGTCACGCCCGCGTTCTATGGCGGATTGATCGCGCTCCAGATGACGACCGCGCTCGCGACCTACCTGCCGGTCGGAGCGATCGTCTCCAAGGGCCACCACCGTCCCTTCATCGGGCTCACGTTTGTCTTTTTCACGCTCGTGCCGGCGACCCTGGCGCTCGCCCACGGGAAGACCTCGCTCGTGATCGCATTCCTCGTCTACGGGCTCAGGGAGATCGGCGAGCCGGCGCGCAAGTCGCTGATCACGAGCCTCTTCCCCGCGGAGTACCGGGCGCGCGGGGTCGGCCTCTATTGGGCTTGGCGGGCGTTCGCCATCTGCCCTGCGCCGGTCGTCGGCGCCCTGATCTGGCAGGCGTTCGGTCCGCGGGCGCTCCTGTGGACCGCGTTCACGATCGGCGTCGTGGGATCGACGCTCTACGCGGTCTTTGCGGCACGGCCGGACGAAGGAGCCTAGGCGGGGATGCGAGGCGCCGGAGCCGCGGGCTCGGGCGCCTCGCTGGTTTCGAGGCCGCGCGTCGCGGCGCGGAACTGCTGCTCGAAGAGCTGGGCGTAGAGCCCGTCCTGCCCGATCAGCTCGGCGTGGTTTCCCTGCTCGACGATTCGCCCCTGGTCGAGC
>JBKJOC010000268.1:0-13744 GCA_046595725.1 Candidatus Eiseniibacteriota bacterium | reverse complement strand
TTCTGTCCCTGCAGCGACTCGAGACCCGACCGCACGTCCGCGAGGAATCCTTCCGCGCGCGCCAGCCGTTCCTCGGCCTGGTTGATCTGGCGTTCGCGTGCATCGAGCGAGCCCGCCAGGTTCCTCATTTCCTCCAGCCGGCCCATGATGTCCCTGAGCACGGCCTGGCTCTCCGTGGTCTCGCGCTGTGCGGCGGTGATCGTGCGGACGTTCTCGCACGTCGTCTCCGCCATGGCGAACATCCGCTCGAGATCCGACTGCAGCGCCTGCACGGTGCCCTGGCGCGCCGAGATCTGGTCGAGCGCGCGCGTGACCTGCTGGTCGACGATTTCCCAGCGCCCGAGCTTCTGCTCGAACTGTCCGAGCCTCAGGTTCACCGTCCCGAAACCCGCCTCGCGGTCCGCGAGCTGGCCGGAAACCTCGTCGAGGTGCGCCGACCACGTCTTTGCCGAGGCCAGTGCCTCGTCGAGTCGCTGCGCCAGCGCGCCGAGCTGCTCGGCCGAGGTCGCGGCCTCGTCTCGCAACTTCGACGTGCGCACGAGGTCCGCAGCCGCCGCCTCGAGCGCTCCCTGGCGCTGGTCGATCTCGTCCTTGAGCACGCGGGTCCGCTCCGCCAGCTCCTCGACCGAGCTGCAACGGGCCTCGATCGCGGCCACCGCCTGCCGGATGCTCTCGGTCGACTTCGCCGCTTCCTGGACGCTCCTGGTCACGCCGGCCACCGTGCCGCTGATGCGGTCGGCTTCCTCCGCATGAGTCGCGAAGTGGACGAACCTCTGCTCGGCCGCGTCCATGCGGGCGACCAGGGACAGTCCGCGCTCGTCCAGGCTGGTGCTCAGCGTGCCGAATTCGGCCAGCCGTGAGTGCAACCCCTCGAGGAAGTCGCGGCGCGCTTCGATGGCGCCGATCGACTCGGTGATGCGCTGCGCCTGCTGCTCGACGCGCTCGAGCGCAGGCGTGGTGGCCTCGATCCCGGCGGCCCGGGTCTTGATCTCGGCCAGCGTGCGATCGGTGTCGATCAGCCACGTGCGCGTCTCCGACTGGCTGGCGATCATGCGGGCGATCTCTGCGTGGGCGATGCGCGCCTGCTCGATCGTGTCCTTGACCATGGCCTGCGCGCCACCCAGGCGCTCGATGTCGGCGAGGGCCGTCTCGACCGCGGGACGTACCTGCTCGATGCGCGCGACCTGAGCGCCGAGCGTCACCGCCTTCTGGTCGACCTGGTTCAGCTCGCGGCGGATCGCGTGCAGCTTCTGCATCTCGTCGTCGATCCGCGCGACGTCCTCGCGCAGCCCCTGGATGCGGGGCGAAAGGCTCTCGGTTGAGGCATTGAGTTCGCGCACGACCTCGCCGGATTCGGTCAGGCTCTTGAAGCGGGCCTCGAACTCGGCGAGCGCGCTCCTGAGGTCGGCCACGCGCTGGCTGACGGACTCGAGACCCATGCTCTCGAAATCGAAGCGCTCGACCGCGTTCTTGACCTCGCCGCGGGCCGCTTCGAGCTGGTCCTCAATCCCGACGATCTGCTCCTTCGACTGGCCCTGCAGCCGGGTGACCTCGCTCGAGCGCTCGAGCACAGCCTCGTGGAGCGCGGCGAGCGCGGCGACCTGGTCCTTGAGCGCAAGCAGGCTCTTCTCGTTGTCCTGCTGCTGGCGCACGCCGGCGTCGAGCTGGCGCATGGCCCCCTCGAGGCGCTCGGCCTGGGTGAGCGAGCGTTCGATCGCCTCGCGCTGGCCTTCGAGCGCGGCGGTCTTCTGCGCGACCGATTCGGTCAGCGTCTTGAGCGAGCCCATCGAGCGCTTGACCTCGGTCACGGTCTGCCGCACGCCGGCGACCTCGCCGACGATGTGCTCGATGTCCACGACGCGACGCTCCTTGTCCTGCAGGTCGCGGCTCAGTTCCTCGCGGCGGCGATCGAGCGCCTCCATCTTCGAGGTGCCGAGCTTGTGGGCGTCCATCAAGCGATCATGCTGCTCCCTCAGGCGGCCGAGCTGCTCGGTGACGCCGTCGATCTGGCCGCGGATCGCCTCGGCCTCGCCCTCGAGCAGCTTGAACGGCTGTTCGACTTCGAGGAAGGCTTCGAGCCGCGTCCTGAGGCTCTCGGCGAAGTCGGTCTTCTGCGCCAGCTCCTCGAACACCGCGCGGATCTTCTGCGAGTCCTCGACGGAGGACGCGATGCGCTCCTCGGCCTCCTGCTGGTGGTCGACCAGTCCCTGCGAGCGCTGGTCGAGCGCGTCGATGCGGCCGGCGACCGTGTCGAGGCCGGCGACGCGCTGCTCGACGCTCTCGAGCCGGGCGATCATGGCGCCGGTCTCGTTGCCCACGCGCGCGATCGGCTCGCTCAGGCTGGCCAGGCGCTCGGACGCGGTCTCGCTGCCGGCGAGCAGCGCCTCGAAGCGCTCGCGTTCCTCGCGCATCTCCTTGAGGACGGCACGGACTTCCTCGGAAAGCTCCCGATCCCTGGAACTGTTGCCGAGCAGATTCTTGAGGACGTTCGCCATGATTGCGCTCCCTGAGGGGGTGATCGTTCGCGGGCGGCCGGCGCTGTCGCCGTGCGCCCGCGCCCGGCTGGGAGGGAGCATTGCAAGATGCGAGCCGCCTGCTTCCGGCTGGTGATCCCGTTGCGGAGCAACGTCTTGACGCGCGGTTCCTCGAAGCTTGATGCGCCGGAATCGGCCGGTCGCCCAACAAATGACCGACAAGATCGCCTAACCGATCGCGACTCGCTGCCGCGTGAGCGCGGGAATGCGGGCCTCGGGCGTGAGGATGCCCTCGAGGTTGAGCGGGTCCGAGGCGGCCACGCGCACCGCGGCGCCCGCGGCCGGATCGAGCGCCCCGCGCCGGCGCAGGTCGCGCAGCGCCTCGACCGCCTCGGGCAGCGCGTACTGCTCGCCCGTGAAGCGCTGGACGAACCGGCCACCGCGCACCTCGCCGCGCAGCTCGAGCCTTCGGTAGACCGCCACCAGCGAGCGCCACGGCAGGGGGATCCGCTCGCGATCGAGCATGCGCCGGAACACGACGCCGTAGCGCGCCAACAGCAGCCGCGCGATGCGCTCGGCCTGGTCCTCGAGCGCGATGCGATCGAGCACTGCCGCGGGTTCTTCGGGCGTACGGAAGCGCGACCAGCGCCCGGCCGGCGTCAGAACCTGGGACGTCACCAGGCTCGAGCGGCGGCTTGGCGGCGTGATCAACCGGCGCAGGCCGCCGAACGAATCGCAGGTGACGAGGCCGTGCCCGATCAGGCGGGTGAGGCCGGCTTCGAAGTGCTCGGGCAGGAGGCCGCTTGCGCGCTTCAGGTCCTGCGCGAAGCTTGCGCCCCGCGGGTCGAGCGCTTGGAGCACCAGGTGCGCGTAGGTCGAAAGCGCGGGTTCGGCGTCGTTGGGATCGGAGGCCGCCGGCTCGCCCCGCCGGACCAGCGCCAGCGTGGGGGGCGGGTCGGCGAGGCCAAGCCACAGGCCCAAGTCCTCGCGCGGCAGGAGGCACAGCGGCGTCTTGCGCACGGCCGTGCTGCCCTGGCCCCAGAGCCGGCCCCACGCCACCGCACCCGTGAGCGTCAATTCATCCAGCCACTCGCGCCGATACCCGCGCACGCGATCGGGCAGCACGCTCGCCTCCCACGCGGCGGCGGGCACCTCGAAGCCGGCGAGCTGACGGATGACGGTCGCCACGCCGCGCGGGCCCTCGAGGCGGTGTTTCTCCTCGACGTGCTGCCAGGCCGCGAGGAAGCGCCAGTATTCCGCGGCCGTCACGGGCTCGATCTCGCGGCGCAACCGGTCGAGCGTCTGGCGTTGGATGCGCGCCAGCAGCCGGCGCTCGCACCACATCGCGCGGCCCTCGATCCGGCAGCGCAGCACGGCGCCCTGGCTCTCGAGCTGGATCAGGAGCGGCTCGAGTTCGGCATCGGCCTCGATCGGGCCGAGCGCTTCGAGCCGGCCCCGCAGAACCTCCACCGGCTCGCGCGTCGCCTCGGCCGCGAACCAGCGGCCGGACGGGTCGAGCAGAACGCGGCCCGCCAGCGCGAGCTCGTCGAGCCACGCGTCCCAACCCGACGCCCCGGCCTCGCGCGGCGTGACGTAGCCCATCCAGAGCAGCGCTTCGTGCAGCTCCTCGGCGTTCTCGGGGTCGGGCCACGCTTCGACGCGCACGCGCTCGACCGCGTCCTGGTCGAGCGTGCCGAGCACGTCGACCGTGCGCGCATCGAGGTTGCGCCGCGAGAGCACGGCCTGGGTGCGGCGCTCCTCGAGCGGCGCGTCGTCGAGGAACGCATAGGGCATGACGTTGAGGATTCCGCGCGCAAACGCCGACGGCTCGGGCGTGTCGACGGCGATCTTCTTGATCGAGCCGTCGCGCAGGCCGTGGAGGACGCCCAGGAAACCCTCGACGTCCATCGCCTCGTGCAGGCAATCCTCGATCGTCTGGCGCACGATCGGGTGCTCCCACGGCACATGAACGTCGCTCTCCTCGAGCGTTTCCGGGCAGGCCAACACCTGCGGAAACGCCTGCGCCAGCATGTCCTCGGCGCGCATGCGCAGGAGCGGCGTCGGCACGCGCCGGCCGCCACCTTGCGTGCGCGAGAGCAGGAGTGAGCGCGTCAGGTTCCAGCGCCAGCGCGTGGCGAACATCGGCGCGGCCAGCAGCGCCTGGACCAGGACCTCGCGCGCGGTCTCGGGCTTCAGGTAATCGAACACGTCCTCGAGCGCGAAGCTGTGCGCCAGGCCGAGCGAGAGGATGATCGCCTCCTCGTTGGCCGCGGCCTGCAGCTCGAAGCCGAACCCGCGGCAGAAGCGCTTGCGCAGTGCGAGACCCCATGCGCGATTGATGCGCCCGCCGAACGGCGCGTGGATCACGAGCTGCATGCCCCCCGACTCGTCGAAGAATCTCTCGGCCACGACCGTGCGCGTGGTCGGGATCGCGCCCAGAGAGCGCGCGCCCTCATCGAGGAAGCCGGCCAGCGACTGGGCGATCAGGGGGGAGAGCCCGACCTCGACCTCGGTCCATGCCGGGTCGATCGCGCCCTCGCGCACACGCGCCACCGATTCGGAGAGCTCGAGGCTCCGCGCCGGACCCTCGCCCAGCCAGAACGGGATGCTCGGCGGCATGCCCTGCGCGTCGGCCACGCGCACGACGCCAGGTTCGATCTTGAGCACGCGCCACGAGGCGTTGCCGAGCTGGAAGATGTCGCCCACGTTCGACTCGATCGCGAAGTCCTCGTCGAGCGAGCCGACGAGCGTCGATTCGGGCTCGACCACGACCCTGTACTGCCCGTTGTCGGGGATTGCGCCGCCGCTGGTGAGCGCGGTAATGCGCGCGCGCTTCGTCGCCCGGACCCGACCCTGGACACCGTCGCGATGGAGCAGCGCGTAGCGCCCGTCACTGTGCAGCTCGAGCAGCGATGCGAAGTCCTCGCGCGTGAGGTCGCGGTAGGGCCACGAGCGCTTGAACATCCCGTAGAGCGCCGCCTCGTCCCAGGTCTCGGGCACGCAGGCCGCGACGATCTGCTGCGCCAGGATGTCGAGCGGGTGGCTCGGCCTGGGCGTCCGGTCGAGCTCGCCGCGGCGGACCGAGTCGACCATCGCCACGGCGCACACCAGCTCGTCCTCGGTGAGCGGGAAGATGCGCCCGCGCGGCGTGCGCGACAGCGCATGTCCGCTGCGCCCGACGCGCTGGAGGAGCGCGGCGATCGTGGGGGTCACCCCGACCTGGAGCACGAGGTCGACGTCGCCGATGTCGATGCCCAGTTCGAGCGACGCGGTCGCGACCAGCGCGCGGAGTTGCCCGTTCTTGAGGCGGTTCTCCGCGTCGAGGCGGCGCTCGCGCGACAGGCTCCCGTGGTGGCTCGTCACCTGGTCCTCGCCCAGCGGCTTCGACAGCCGCGCCGCAATGCGCTCGGCCAGCTTGCGCGTGTTGACGAAGATCAGCGTCGTCCGATGCTCGAGGACGAGCGTGGCCATGCGCTGGATGATCTCGTCCCAGGTCTCGGTCGAGCACACGGTCGCGAGCGGCGACTCGGGTAGCTCGATGTCGAGCTCGAGCACGCGGCGGTGACCGACGTCCACGGTTTCGCACTCTCGACCGGTGCCGACCAGCAGCCGCGCGACGTCCTCGATCGGTTTCTGCGTCGCGGAGAGGCCGATGCGCTGGAGGGGGCGCCCGGTCAGCAACTCGAGCCGCTCGAGCGAGAGCGCAAGGTGCGCGCCGCGCTTGTCGCCGGCCATGGCGTGGATCTCGTCGACGATCACGCTCTTGACCGTGCGCAACATGGCGCGGCCGCCGTCGCTCGTGAGCAGGATATAGAGCGACTCGGGCGTCGTGACCAGCACGTGCGGCGGGCGCCTGAGCATCGCGGCGCGATCCTTCGCCTTTGTGTCGCCGGTGCGCACGAGCACGCGTACCTCGGGGAACGACGGCTCGCGCGCGCGCAGTTCCGCGAGCGGCCCGGCGAGGTTCTTCTGCACGTCGTTGCCGAGCGCCTTGAGCGGCGAGACGTAGAGCACCGCGGTCTCGTCCGCCAGCGCGTCGCCCTGGGAGAGCAGGTCGTCGAGCGCCCAGAGGAACGCAGCCAGGGTCTTGCCGGTGCCGGTGGGCGCCGCGATGAGCGTGTGCCGGCCCGAGCGGATCTTCGGCCAGCCCAGGGCCTGCGGGGCCGAAGGCTCGCCGATACGCTCGCGGAACCAGCCGACGATCGCGGGATGGAAGGGGGTCAGGGGCACGGGTTCATCATAGCGCAGGGGGAGGACAGTTTCGGCGTTGGGCGCGACACGATTTCCGGCGCTGCCCCGGCGGATGAAAGGCGTTTTCTCTACTCAATTCCATCGGTTGCCGGCGGGGCCTTTGGTTTCACGCAGGTGCACGGTTTGCGCATTCTGTACACTCTGCCCACTCCCGCGCGGTCGAAGCTCCCGGCCGAGGTCCACCAGCGAACTTTTCGCGCAGGATTCGGCCGGCTTCACGCATCAAAGGTCTCGACGCCCAGGGCGCTGGGCCATGTCGTCCCCCGCAGTCGATTCCCCTGTAAGGAGCCGCGTTCCATGGCGAAGAGAATGATCCTGATGCTGCTCGCGGTGGGGCTGTTCGTCGCCGCGATCGGCACCTATAAATATCTCCAGATCAAGGCTGCGATCGCGCAGGGCTCCTCCTATCAGCCGCCGCCCGAAGCGGTGACCACGGTGGTCGCGCAATCCGTCGAGTGGTCCTCGAGCCTCAACGCGATCGGGTCGGTGGCGGCGGTCCATGGGGTGATGGTGAGCGCCGACCTGTCCGGCAAGGTGGCGAGCATCGACTTCGAATCCGGCCGCAGCGTGCGCAAGGGCCAGACGCTGGTGCGACTCGACACGGGGCAGGAGCGCGCGCAAATGGCGCAGGTCGTGGCGCAGCGCGATCTCTCGCGGCTCAACCTCGAGCGCGCGCGCCAGCTCGTTGCCAGGGGCGTGATCGCGCAGGCCGAGTTCGATCGACTCAACGCCGAGGCGCGCACAACGGAGGCGTCGGTCCGCTCCATGGAGGCGACGATCGCGCGCAAGATCATCCGCGCGCCGTTCTCGGGTGTGCTGGGAATCCGCCGGGTCAACCTGGGGCAGCACCTGAACGAGGGCGACCCGATCGTCCAGCTGCAGTCGCTCGACCCGGTCTACGTCAACTTCTCGGTGCCGCAACAGGAAATGGCCGGGCTCAGAACCGGCAAGGCGGTGGTCGCCGAGGCCGACAGCATGGAGCGCAGTGAAGCCCGCGGGACCGTGACCGCGATCAATTCGGTGATCGACGTGGACACGCGGAATGTCGAGGTCCAGGCCACGTTCCACAACGCCGGTGCGCGGCTCAAGCCCGGCATGTTCGTCGAGGTGTCGGTCGACCTCGGCAGCCGCATGACGGTGATCGCGGTACCGGCGACGGCGATCAACTTCGCGCCCTACGGCAATTCGGTGTTCGTGGTCGAGAACCAGAAGGGCCCGAAGGGTCAGGCCTACAAGGGTGTGAGCCAGCGCTTCGTCAAGACCGGGGCCAACCGCGGCGACCAGGTGGCGGTCTTGTCGGGACTCAAGCCCGGTGAGGAGATCGTCACCTCGGGCGTGTTCAAGCTCCGCCCCGGCGCGGCCGTGATGGTCAACAACAAGCTCCAGCCGTCCAACAGCCCGAATCCGAAGCCCGAGGACAGTTGATGCGCTTTACCGACCTCTTCATCCGCCGCCCGGTCCTTGCGATCGTCGTCAACCTGGTCATCCTGATCGCCGGCATCCAGTCGATCCGGTCCCTCAGCGTCCGCCAGTATCCGCGCACCGACACCGCGCTCGTCACCGTCACCACGGCCTACATCGGAGCCAACGCCGACCTCGTCCGCGGCTTCATCACCACGCCGCTCGAGCGCGTGATCGCGTCGGCGGACGGCATCGATTACATCGAGTCGTCGAGCGCCCAGAGCGTCAGCACGATCACCGTGCACTTGAAGCTCAACTACGACACCAACGCCGCGCTGACGCAGATCCAGGCCAAGGTTGCGCAGGTGCGCAACGACCTGCCGCCCGAGTCCCAGGCGCCGGTCATCGAACTCACATCGGCGGACGTGCAGTTCGCGGCCATGTACATCGGCTTCGGCTCGAGCGCGCTCGACCAGAGCCAGATCACGGACTACCTGACGCGCGTCGTGCAGCCCAGGCTTTCGGCGGTGCAGGGCGTGCAGCGCGCCGATATCCTGGGCGGCCGCACGTTCGCCATGCGCATCTGGCTCAAGCCCGACGCGATGGCCGCGGCCGGCATCTCGCCGTCGCAGGTGCGCGACGCGCTGGCGGCGAACAACTACCTGTCGACGCTGGGCCAGACCAAGGGCTCGATGGTGTCGGTCAACCTGGTCGCCAACACGAACCTCAAGACCGCCGACGAATTCAAGCAGATGGTCATCAAGTCGGAGAACGGTTCGGTCGTGCGCCTGGGCGACGTCTCGGACGTCGCGCTGGGATCGGAGAACTACGAGCAGGACGTCCGTTTCAACGGCCAGTCGGCCACGTTCATGGGCATCTGGGTGCTGCCCAACGCGAACTCGCTCGAAGTCATCCGTCGCGTCCGCGCCGAGATCCCCGGGATCCAGGCGCAACTGCCGGCGGGCGTGACGGTGGGGATCCCGTACGACTCGACCCGCTACATCGAGGACGCGATCAACGAAGTGCTCAAGACGCTCGCCGAGACGCTCCTGATCGTCGTGCTCGTGATCTTCCTGTTCCTGGGCTCGGTGCGCGGCCTGATCATCCCGGTGGTCGCGATTCCGATCTCGCTCATCGGCGCCGTGTTCCTGATGAACATCTTCGGCTTCACGATCAACCTGCTGACGCTGCTCGCGATCGTGCTCTCGGTCGGGCTGGTGGTCGACGACGCGATCGTCATGGTCGAGAATATCGAGCGCCATCTGCACGAGGGGATGAAACCGATGCAGGCGTCGCTGGCCGCGGCGCGGGAGCTGGTCGGGCCGATCATCGCGATGACGATCACGCTGGCGGCCGTCTACACGCCCGTCGCGCTCCAGGGCGGCCTGACCGGATCGCTCTTCCGCGAGTTCGCGTTCACGCTCGCGGGCGCGGTCGTGGTCTCGGGCATCGTGGCGCTGACCCTGTCGCCCATGATGGGCTCGAAGCTGCTGCGCTCGGGCGACACCGACAAGGGCTTCGCGGGGATGATCAATCGCCGCTTCGACGCGGTGCGCGGGTGGTATGGCCGCACGCTTGGCGGCACGCTGCACTACCGGCCGGTGGTGCTCACGCTGTGGGCACTCGTCATCCTCCTGATCTTCCCGTTCTACATGTTCTCGCAGCACGAGCTCGCGCCGGTCGAGGACCAGAACGTGGTGTTCGGCATCGTCCAGGCGGCGCCCAACGCGACACTCGACCAGACGGGCATGCACACGGACGAGATCTACAACGTCTACAAGTCGATCCCCGAGCATGAAAACACGTTCCAGCTCATGTTCCCGAGCGGCGGTTTCGGCGGCATGGTGACCAAGCCGCGCAGCGAGCGCAAGCGCAGCACGGCCGAGCTTCAGGTCGAGAGCGCCAAGGGCCTGGGCAAGATCGCCGGAATCCGCGTGATCTCGCTCGTGCCACCGGCGCTGCCGGGCGGCGGCAACTTCCCGGTCGATCTCGTCATCGTGTCGACGGCCGACCCCGAGCAGTTGTCGCAGTTCGCCAATGAGCTGGTCGGCAAGGCGTTCAAGAGCGGCCTGTTCATGTACGCCGACACCGACGTCAAGTTCGACCAGCCCCAGGCCGAGGTCGTGTTCGATCACGACAAGGTGCGGGCACAGGGGATCGACATGGCGTCGGCAGGCCGCGACCTCTCGACGCTGCTCTCGGGCAACTACGTGAACCGTTTCAGCATCCAGGGCAGGAGCTACAAGGTCATCCCGCAAGTCAAGCGCGCGGAGCGCCTGACCGCGGACCAGCTGGCCGACATCAAGATCATGGGCGCGAACGGCAAGCTGGTCCCGTTGTCGACCTTCGCGACCATCCGGACCACGACCGAGCCGCGCGAACTCAAGCGCTTCCAGCAGCTCAACGCGGTGCACATCCAGGGCGCGATCCCGCCCGGAGTGCCGCTCGACAAGGCCCTCGGCTTCCTCGAGACCGAGGCGAGAAAGGTCCTGCCGCCCGGCTTCACGCTCGACTATGCAGGGGAGTCGCGCCAGTTCCGCACCGAGGGCAGCGGGTTCCTCGCGATCTTCCTCCTGTCGGGCATCCTCATCTACCTGGTGCTGGCCGCGCAGTTCGAGAGCTTCCGCGATCCGTTCGTCATCCTGGCGGGTTCCGCGCCGCTGGCGGTGTGCGGGGCGCTGTTCTTCTCGTTCATGGGCTTCACCACGCTCAACATCTACAGCCAGGTCGGCCTGATCACACTGGTGGGGCTGGTCTCGAAGAACGGGATCCTGATCGTCCAGTTCGCCAACCACCTTCAGGAACTCGGCCGGGGGAAGCTCGAGGCCGTGATCGAGGCCTCGAGCACGCGGCTCCGCCCGATCCTCATGACCACGGCGGCCACCGTCTTCGGCCACTTGCCGCTCGTATTCGCGCGCGGTCCCGGCGCGGGCGCCCGCAACAGCATCGGCATCATGCTGGTCAGCGGCATGATCATCGGAACCGTGTTCACGCTGTTCGTCGTGCCCTCGATCTACATGCTGGTGGCCAGGACGCACCGCGCGCCGGTCGAGGAAGAGGAGACGATTGCGCCGGGGCCGGTGACCTCGGCGGCTTAGTCCACTCCGCCTGAGTTCCCGCCCATCCGTCCCGGGGCGGGTTGCTCCCGGGTCGAAGCCCAGAAGACCCCGAAACATCCCGCCGCCAGCGCGGCCGCCATGAAAAACGCCGCCCCCGGCAGGTGAGGCCGCGCATCAGGCGCGGAGAAGTGGCCGAACAGTTGCGTCATCACGACCGGCCCGATGATCGCCGCGAGCGAGAACAGACTCGCGACCGCGCCCTGGAGCTCGCCCTGGGCGTCGGGCGGGATCCGTTGCGACATGAGCGCGTTCGCGTTC
The DNA here is from genome assembly GCA_046595725.1 of Candidatus Eiseniibacteriota bacterium. Taxonomy (GTDB): domain Bacteria; phylum Eisenbacteria; class RBG-16-71-46; order RBG-16-71-46; family DASYSL01; genus JANPEF01. Next base: position 2,241 of record JBKJOC010000268.1, on the reverse strand, counting down.
GGCATCACGGTCGCGCCCAGGAACCACGAGCCCAACCAGGCGAGCATCATCCAGCCCTCGGTGGCGAGGCCATACCCCACGTAGCCGACGGCCGCCGTCAGGATGCCCAGCAGCGCCGAACGGCGCGCGCCCAGGCGCGGCGCGAGGAAGCGCAGGAACACCATCTGCGAGATCACCATGATCAATCCCGCCAGCGCGAGTGAGGCGCCGATCATCGCTTCCGACCAGCCGAAGCGCAGCTTGGTGTAGAACGACCAGGTCGCGGGCATGACCTGGTTCGCCATCGACCACAGGAACAACGCGAACAGGAGGCCGAGCACGACCGGATAGCGCCGCATCTGCAGCAGCGTGCCCACGGGGTTCGCGCGCTTCCAGTCGAACGGGCGGCGGCGCTCGGGCGGGAGCGACTCGGGAAGGACGAACCAGCCGTACGCGAGGTTCATCAGGCTGAGCGCGGCGGCGGCGAAGAACGGCGCGCGCGGGCCGAGGCCGCCGAGCAGCCCGCCCAGCGCGGGGCCGAGAATGAACCCGATGCCGAACGAGGCGCTCACCATGCCGAAGGCCTGCGCACGCTTGCCGGGCGGGGCGATGTCGCTGACGTAGGCGTAGGCCGGAGTGAAGGACGCGCCCGCGACGCCCGCGATCGCGCGGCCCAGGAACAGCCACGCCAGGGTGGGCGCGAATCCCATGAACAGGTAGTCGATGCCGAGCGCGCCCACGGCGAACAGGAGCACGGGGCGGCGGCCGAAGCGGTCGGACAGGTTGCCAAGCACCGGCGCGCACAGGAACTGCGTGAGCGCGAAGACGAACGCGAGCCAGCCGCCGTCGAGCGCGACCTGGCTCACGGACTCGCCCGTGAGCTGGACCAGCAGGCGCGGCAACACCGGGATGATCAGGCCGAAGCCGATCGTGTCGATCAGCACCGTGATGGCGACGAAGACGAGCGCGTTCTTGCCGGGAGTCCTGGGGGGCATGAGGCGACACCATAGCAGGCGCGGGGGACCGGGGAACGCCGGCTTGCGTGCGCGCCGGAAAGGCGCAAGACTCCGGGCTCGACCTGTCCCCGTCACTCGCCAGGAGACTCCATGCAACTCGTCAATCTCGGCCGCACCGGCCTCGTCGTGTCGCGCCTCGCGCTCGGTTGCATGAGCTATGGCAGCTCGAAGTGGCGTCCCTGGGTGCTCGACGCGGACGCCGCGATGCCGTTCTATCGGCGCGCGTTCGAGCTCGGGATCAACTTCCTCGATACCGCGGACATGTACTCGCAGGGCGCGAGCGAGGAAGTCACCGGGCGCGCCGTCCGTGAGTTCGGAGTCCGCGACGAGCTGGTGATCGCGACCAAGGTGTTCTTCTCGTTCGGGGACCGGCCGAACATGGGCGGCCTCTCGCGCAAGCACATCGTCCAGGGCTGCGAGGCGAGCCTGAAGCGCCTCGGCATCGACGCGATCGACCTCTACCAGGTGCACCGCTTCGATCCCAGGACGCCGATCGATGAGACGTTGGGTGCGCTCGACCAGCTCGTGCGCCAGGGCAAGGTGCGCTACCTGGGCGCGAGCTCGACGGCGGCATGGAAGCTCATGCAGGCGCTGAGCGTGTCGGAGCACAACGGCTGGGCACGCTTCGTCTCGATGCAGAATCACTACAACCTGGTCTACCGCGAGGAGGAGCGCGAGATGATCCCGCTCTGCATAGACGAGGGGCTCGGCGTCATCCCCTGGTCGCCGCTGGCTCGCGGCCTGCTGACCGGCAGCCGGAAGCAGGGCGACCCGGCCCTGACCGCGCGCGGGGCGAGCGACGACTACACCCCCCAGCTCTACGACCAGCCCGGCGACTGGGACGTGGTCGAGGCGACGCGCGCGGTGGCGAGGGCGCGCGGCGTCCCGATGGCCGAGGTCGCGCTGGCATGGTTGCTGGCTCGGCCAGGCGTGACCGCTCCGATCGTGGGAGCGACGAAGCTCGAGCATCTCGAGAGCGCGGCCCGCGCGCTCGACCTGACGCTCACGCCCGGGGAGATTGCGCAGCTCGAGGCGCCGTATCGCCCGCACGCCGTGCGCGGCTTCCATTGAGACGGGTCGCAATGGGAGGGGCCCAGTCGTGGCGGTGAAGTTTCGCGACTATTACGAAGTGCTCGGCGTGCCGCGCGGCGCGAAGCCCGAGGAGATCAAGCGCGCCTACCGCAAGCAGGCGCGCAAGCATCATCCCGACACCAAGGCGCCCGACGAGCGCGCCACCGCCGAAGTC
>JBKJOC010000160.1:0-3332 GCA_046595725.1 Candidatus Eiseniibacteriota bacterium | reverse complement strand
GACTCGGCCCGGAGTCGATCTCCTGCCGAAGCAGGGCGACGAGGGGTCGCGTTACTTCTGGCTCAAGCTCGACGCCTCCGGGCTGCGTCCCGACTACGACCTCTCGATCTACCGGCGCGGCGACGCCCGCACGACCGAGGAGCGCTTCGCGCGCTCGCTCCTCGAGGAGATGGACCAGGAGGCGGATCCCGAGCGACGTCGCGTCCTCGAGGCGGCGCTCTACTACGGTCTCGACGCGCTCAGGCTGGGCGACGTCGCGCCGCGCTACGAGCACACGCAGGCCGCGCCGGTCGGCGAGACCAACCAGGCCGCCCCGAACCTCCGAGAGGTGCGATGATCCTGCGCCGGCTCCGGGTCGAGGGCTTCGGCGCGCTCCATGGCGAGTGGCGCTTCGATCCCGCGCGCATCAACCTCTTCTGCGGTGAGAACGAGCGCGGCAAGACCACGCTGGCAGCCGCCATCACGGCCGGGCTGTTCGGCCTCGAGACCGACCGGCGCTCGTATCGCGACGGCACCGCCACGCCCTACGACCACTACAAGCCGTGGAGCGGGCGTCCCTACGCGCTCGAGCTCGAGTTCGACGTGCGCGACAAGCGCTATGTGATCAACCGCCACTTCGGGAACAACCGCCTCACCGTGCTCGAGGACGGCAAGGACGTGACCGAGAGCTTCCGGCACGGCTCGGGCGAGTACAAGGTGGGGGAGGAGTTGCTCGGATTGAGCGGCCCCGAGCAGTTCGCGCGGACTGCGCTCTTCCTGCAGGGCGGCCCGAGTCGCCTCGGTGGCGAGGACGTGAGGCCGGACGGCACCCTGACGACGCTGCTCGAGGGCATGGCCTCGAGCGTGACCGGCGACGCCTCGTCCTCGAACGCGATCCGCCTGCTCGACGACGCGCTCAAGGGATACAAGGGCCACGCCCAGACCGGCCTGATCACCAACGAGATCAAGAAGTTGAGCGTCGCCCTGGGGACGACGGCGACCGACCTGTCCGCGGCCGAGAGCGATCGCTCGCAGCTCGCCGAGTCGCTGGCGCGGCTTGCCGACCTCGAGGACCAGGAAACGCGCACCGAGCGGGCGCTCGAGGGTGCGCGCCGCGCTGCCGCCCAAAGGCGACGCGAGGAACTCAAGGCGCTGCTCGTCCGCGACGCGCAGGACCGCACCCAGGTCGCGCAGTGGCGCGAGGAGCTTGCGCGCCTCGAGCCCGCGCGCTCGTTCCCGCGCGATGCCGCCCAGCGCCTGAGCCAGGCACATGCCGAGCGCGATGCCGCCCAGCGCACGCTCGATGCGCTGGCGCAGGATCGGCAGCAGGACCTCGGCGCGCCCCGGCTCGAGATCGAGACCACGCTCGCGACCCACGATGGGTTTGCCTGGGCCGAGCCCGGCCATATCGGGGAGCTTGCGGGCATCGAGAAGGATCTCGAGCGCGTGCGCGAGCAGGTTCGGACCGCCGCGATCAAGCGCGCCGAGCTCGAGCAGGACCTCGCCTCGCGCGGAGTCTCGATCGAGCGCGTCACCGAGCTGACGCGGAGGTTCGGAGAGCTCACGGGCGAGGACAAGACGCTGCTCATGCAGTACCCGGCGCAGACCCAGGCGATCGTGGTCGAGGGCGAGAGCGCGCATCGCGCGGCGACGGGCGCCTCGGCGCTGATCGACCAGATCGGCGCCGGGCGGGCGCGTCTGCGCGGCTTCGGCCTCGCCGCCGGCGTGCTGGGCCTCCTTGGCGGCGGCGTCTCGGTGTGGCTTGCGATCGGCGCGCGCGCGATCGAGAGCTTCGTCGGCCTCGGCGTCACGCTGGTCGCGCTGGCCACGGCCATCGTGCTGCTCCTGCGCAGCGCCTCCCACCAGGCTCCCGCGCGCAGCGAGGCGCTGCGGCAGATGCTCGACGCCCAGCGGCGCCTGACCGACCTCAAGGGGCGCCGGCGCGAGCGCGAGGAAATGCTCGAGCAGCTCGCGGCGCGGCTCGAGTTCACCGATGTCACGAGCCTCTTGAGGGAGCATGGCGAGCACCTGCGCCTCACCGCCGAGAGCCAGCGCATGGGCTGGCTCTCCGAGGACTCCGATCGCTCGGCCGCCGCCGAGGCAGAGTCGAACCGCGCCGTCGAGGCCTGGGCGCGGAGGGCGGGCATGCCGACCGACGCCCCCGCGCACGAGACGCTGGCACGGCTGCGGCAGGGAATCGGCGCCGTGCTGGAAGCCAGGGCGCGCGCCCGCGAGCTTGACCAGGTCGAGCGCCGGATGACCGCCCAAGAGGAGGAAGCCGCGCGTCGACTCGAAATCGCCGGAGCGGAGATCGTCACCGTTGCGCGGGCGCTCGGCCTCGACGACGGGGGCGCGACCGATGCCACCGCCCTGTCCGCACGCGTCGAGGCGCGCGCCTTTGAGCACGCCCGCCTCGCATCACTTGAGACCGACCTCCTGCCGGCGCTCGAGGCACGCATGCTCACCGCCCCGGTGCGCGACGCTCACGAGGCCGAGATCGCGCGGCTGGAGCCGGACCTTGCCGAGGACCCCGCAGCGGCGAGCAACTCCGGCGCCGATCCGGCGGAACTCGAGCGCGAGCTGGCGGGATTCCGCCGCGAGCGGCTCGACCTGGTCGGGAAGGTGGGCGGCCGCGAGCGCGACACCTCGGACCGGATCGCGCGGCGGATCGCGGAGCGGGATTCGTTCGGGGCCGCGCTTGAGAAGGCGAAGCGCTTCAAGGAGGCAATCGAGCTGGCGCGCGAGCGCTTCCAGGTCGTGGCGCGCGAGACCCACGCCCGCTGGTCGGAGAGCCTGTCGGGTCGGGTCGACGAACTTCTGACCCGTTTCGGATTGCAGCACCAGAGCTTCCAGATCTCCGACAAACTGGAACTGTCGCTCTCCCTGGGTGGCGACCGGCTGACCCAGGCCCGGCTTGACCAGGCGCTCTCGGCCGGCGCGCGCGATCAGCTCCAGCTCGCGCTCCGGATCGCGATCTGCGAGTACCTCGCGCGCGGCGGCGAGCCGCTTCCGCTCCTGCTCGACGACCCGCTGGCGTCCAGCGATGAGGACCGGACGCGCCGGTTGTTTCAGACTTTGGCAGAGGCGGTCCGCACCGGCCATCAGGTGCTGCTGCTGACCTGCCATCGGGCCAAGGTCGAGGCGACCCGCGCCACGGATCCCGCATGGTTCGCGGACTTCGTGGCATTCACCGACCTGGCGCCGGAGGCCCTGCGCCGGAATCCTTGACATTTTCCGTCCCGCACGGCGAATGTATCGAAGTCCGGGGGCTCAGGCCGGCCCGGCAGACGCGTTCCGTAAACGCAGTCGAATGGAACCGCAGAAGTTCCACAAGGAGGAAGGAATGCGACACG
>JBKJOC010000118.1:0-3640 GCA_046595725.1 Candidatus Eiseniibacteriota bacterium | reverse complement strand
GCATCATCTCCACGAGTCGCCGCCCTCGATGACCGTGCCGCTCACGATCCTGGCCACGCTCTCGATCGTCGGCGGCTGGATCGGCATCCCGCTGATCGCCGGCGGACATCGGCTGAGGGACTGGCTCGCGCCGTCCCTCGGCGGGGGCGCCGAATCCGCGCACGCCGCCACCGGGGCCCTGGGCCACGCCGCCGAGGCCGCGAACCACACCAACCTCGAGATCTCGCTCATGGTGACCTCGGTCCTGGTCGCACTGGCGGGCATCGGCCTCGCCTGGCTGTTCTACGTCAGGAACCCGGGCCTGCCCGAGCGCCTTGCCGCCTCGACGCGCGGCCTCCACCGCACCCTGCTCAACAAGTGGTACGTCGACGAGGCCTACGACTACGCGATCGTCCGCCCGCTGGTGGGGCTCTCGCAGTTCCTGTGGCGCGTGTGGGACACGTGGGTCATCGACGGCACGGTCAACCTGGTCGGTGCGACCGTGAGCGGAACCGGCGCGCTCCTGCGGCTGTTCCAGACCGGCTACGTCGGCACCTACGCGTTCTGGCTCGTGATCGGGGTGCTGGTGCTCCTTGGCGGCGCGGTCTTGAAGGGCCACTCGTGACCATCCTCGGCATGCCGCTCCTGAGCTTCCTGGTGTTCTTCCCGCTCGTCGGAGCGGGCCTGCTGGCGCTGGTTCCGAAGTCCGCCGAGCGCTCGATCAAGTGGTTGGCGTTCGGCATCTCCCTGCTCGAGTTCGCCGCGTCGCTGCCGCTCTACTTCCGCTACCAGCCGGGCAATCCGGGGTTCCAGTTCGAGGAGCAGGTGCCCTGGCTGCCGGGCATCGGCTCGTCGTGGCACCTGGGCGTCGACGGGATCTCGCTCTTCCTGATCCTCCTGACGACCGCGCTCACCGCAATCGCGGTGCTGGGCTCGTTCACGGCGATCACCCAGAAGGTGCGCGCGTTCTACATGATGCTGCTCGCGCTCGAGACCGGGATGCTGGGCACGTTCGTCGCGTTGGACCTCGTGGTGTTCTACGTCTTCTGGGAGTCGATGCTGGTGCCGATGTACCTCCTGATCGGCGTGTGGGGCGGGACGGAGCGAATCCGTGCCGCGATCAAGTTCTTCCTCTACACGATGTTCGGTTCGGTGCTGATGCTGGTCGCCATCCTGTGGCTCTATTTCCTGAACCACGCGCAGTCGGGCGTCTACACGTTCGACCTGCTCGAGCTCTACAGGACCGCCATCCCGCTGGGCGCCCAGACCTGGTTGTTCGCGGCGTTCGCGCTGTCGTTCGCCATCAAGGTTCCGATGTTCCCGTTCCACACCTGGCTGCCGCTCGCGCACGTCGAGGCGCCGACTGCCGGCTCGGTGATCCTGGCCGCCGTGCTGCTCAAGATGGGCACCTACGGGTTCATGCGCTTCGCGATGCCGCTGTTCCCCAATGCCACCTTCATGTTTGCGCCTTTGATCCTCACGCTGGCGGTCATCGGCATCATCTACGGCGCGCTGGTGGCGATGGTCCAGCCGGACCTGAAGAAGCTGGTGGCCTATTCTTCGGTCAGCCACCTGGGCTTCTGCATGCTCGGCATGTTCGCGTTCAATGCCGAGGGGTGGTCGGGCTCGATCCTGCAAATGCTCAACCACGGCGTCTCGACCGGCGCGCTGTTCCTCCTGGTCGGCGTCATCTACGAGCGCCGCCACACGCGGCTCATCTCCGAGTTCGGCGGCCTGTGGAAGGTCCTGCCCGTGTTCTCGGTGATCTTCCTCGTGATCATGCTGTCGTCGATCGGCCTGCCCGGGACAAACGGGTTCGTCGGCGAGTTCCTGGTGCTGTTGGGCGCCTTCCGGACCTGGCCGGCGTTCACGATCTTCGCGACCACGGGCGTGATCCTGTCGGCGGTCTACATGCTCTGGATGTTCCAGCGCGTGATCTTCGGGCCGGTGAACAACCCGGCGAATGAGACCCTGCGCGACCTGACCGTGCGCGAGAGGTTCGTGTTCGCGCCGCTGCTGGTGCTGGTGTTCTGGCTGGGCCTGTTCCCGAACCCCGTGCTCAAGCGCATCCAGCCGTCGATCGAACACTCGCTCACGCTGATCCGCACCCGGGAACTGCGCTCGCGCGAGTTCGAGGCGCGCCAGTCCATGTCCAAGATCGGCATCGAGCCGCCCTGCTGCCCGGAGCACGCGCAACTGGGCGGGCAGTTCCCGCCGGCGGGGGTCGCCAAGTGAACCAGCTCCCGTACTCCACGGCCGACCTCTGGGCGCTGATGCCCGTGTGGGCACTCTCGATCGCCGCGATGGTGATCATGCTGGTCAACGTCACGCGCCAGAAGCCCCGGACCAGCGTGTCGGCGATCCTGGCGCTGATCGGCATCGTGATCGCGGCCTGGGGCACCTGGTCGCTGCGCGACGAGTCGCGCTCGCTGTTCCACGACATGTACCGCCTCGACGCGTTCTCGACCTTCTTCACCTACCTGTTCCTGGTCATCGCGGCCGTCGGGGTGCTGTTCTCGTGGGACTACCTCAAGCGCACGAACATCAATCAGGGCGAGTTCTACGCCCTGATGCTGCTGTCGACCCTGGGCATGATCTTCATGGCCGCCGCGAACGACCTGATCATGATCTTCCTCGGCCTCGAGCTGATGTCGCTCGCCCTCTACGTGCTGGCCGGCTTCCGGAAGAACCGCTTCGAGTCGAACGAGGCCGCCTTGAAGTACTTCCTGCTCGGCGCGTTCGCCAGCGGATTCCTGCTCTACGGCGTCGCGCTGGTCTACGGCGCCACCGGCTCGACCAATCTGTCCGAGATCGGCGCCTACCTCCAGGGATCGCCCGCGGTCGGCACGCCGCTTTTGATGGTGGGCGCGCTGCTGGTCTTCATCGGGCTCGCCTTCAAGGTCTCGCTGGTGCCGTTCCACATGTGGACCCCGGACGCCTACGAGGGCGCCCCCACGACCGCAACCGCGTTCATGTCCGCGGGCGCGAAGGCGGCGGGCTTCGCCGGCCTCCTGCGCGTGCTCATGATCGCGCTGCCCTCGCTGACGCCCTACTGGACCGACATCATGATCGGCCTCTCGATCCTGACCATGACGGTCGGCAACGTGGTCGCGATCCTGCAGTCGAACCTCAAGCGCATGCTGGCGTACTCCTCGATCGCCCACGCCGGCTACGTCATGCTGGGCATCGTCGCCGGCGGGACGGCGGGCGCGTCGGCGGTGCTGTTCTACCTGGCCGTCTACTCGATCATGAACCTCGGCGCCTTCGGCATCGTGAGCCTGATGGGGCGCGGCGCCGACGAGCGCGTCCGCGTCCAGGACCTGGCCGGGGCCGGCTTCCGGCATCCCTGGCTCGGGGTGGCGATGTCGGTGTTCATGCTCGGCCTGGCAGGAATCCCGCCCACGGCCGGCTTCGTCGGGAAGCTCTATCTCTTCAGCGCCGCGCTCTCCCAGGGCCACATCGCGCTCGTGGTGATCGCGGTCCTCAACAGCGTCGCCGCGGTCTACTACTACCTGCGCCCGGTCGTGGTCATGTACATGACCCAGCCCGAAGGCGAGCCGCTCGAAGTCTCCTCGGCCCTGCCCGCCGTGCTCGCGATCGTGGTCCTGGTCGTGGCGACATTCTGGTTCGGCACCGCCGCCGCGCCCCTGACCGGGGCGGC
>JBKJOC010000169.1:0-2802 GCA_046595725.1 Candidatus Eiseniibacteriota bacterium | reverse complement strand
GAGCGATTCGTCGCCCGGGAGGTAGGTTGCGAGCACGCGCGGACGCTCGGCGAACGGCAGGGCGTGGGGATGCACCTGGTTCATCTTGCCGAACCCGACGCGATACTTGCCGCCCTTCAGTTGCAGTCCCGCGGGCAGGCCGCGGACGAGCGTGAAGAAACCCTCCTCGAGCTCGAGACCATTCTCCGAGAGCGCGGTGATGAACATGCCCTTGGCGTAGGGATTGAGGTAGGCATCGAACACCGTCTCGACCTCGCCTGCGCCGAAGGTGACGCGCCTGGGCGAGGTGTCCGAGGGATCGTCGGTCCAGCGCATGAAGGGCTGGCCGATGACCGAGATGTCGGGATTGACGACGCCGGCGCGCGCACGCCGCGGCATCACTGTGAGTCCAAGCACGAACGGCGCCAGGAGCAGCGCCGTCGCGAACAGGCGACGGAACATGACGGTCCTCCCCCGGGAATCAGGATCGAGCGGATGTCGGAGTCTTGGCGGTGCGGTGCTGCGATCAGCCGAGGGGCGGGCCGCGCGAGGGCGGGATGGCGCAGAGCGCCGAGGCGAACCGGAGGACGGGCGTGTCGAGGACGACTTCGGAAGTGGGTGCGGGCGGGAGGGCCGCGGGTGCAGCCGGCGCAAGCGTGCTCGGAGCCTGCGCCAGCGTGCAGACCGCACAGCTTCGTTCCTGTGCGAGCCCCTCATGCGAATGCGCCGCCATTGCCAGGGTCGTGGCAAGGAGCAGGACGTTCGCGAACCAGACGAGCCAGCGCATGCGTCTCACGCGTTCCACGCTAGCAGGCCCCGGGCTCCGTGAACAGCCGGGAAGAGTCCGCGGCACACGCAGTTGGCGTTCACGACACCGCCTCCCGGGGCCGCCCCGTTGCCGCAAGCCAGTGTGGCAGGACGAGAAGCAGCAGCGGAGCCGAGCCTGCGAATCCTCCGATCACGGCGATCGCCAGCGGCCGCAGCAGCGCGCTGCCGGAGCCTTGCCCGATCGCCAGGGGAGCCAGGGCCGCGATGCCCGCAAGGGTCGTCATGAGGACGGGCCGGGAGCGGCGGTGGGCGGCGGACTCCGCGGCCTCGCCGGGGGACTCGCCTTTCGCCAGCGCGTCGAGGTAGGCCGCGACGAGGAAGTACGCGTTCTCCGACACGATGCCGACGACCATGATCGCGCCCACGAAGCTCGCGATGTTGAACGTGGCCCCCATCAGGTGGAGGAACACGAACACGCCGACGAGCGAGGCCAGGGCGATCACCAGCACGGAGCCGGCCAGCTTCCACGAACGGAACGCGAACAGCAGCACGAGCAGGATGGCGCACACGACGCCGAGCAACACGGCCAGGAGCTCGCGGAACGACTGCTGCTGCTCCGCCCATTGTCCGGCGTAACGGACTGCCATCCCCGGCGGCAACGCGACCTCCCTGGCGACCACCTGCTGGATCTCGCTCATCGCCGAGCCGAGGTCGCGCCCCGAGAGCCGCGCGGTGGTCGAGATCATCGTCCTCTGGTCGTCGCGCGCGATCTCGGTCTCCCCGGGGGTGACCACCAGGGTCGCCAGGTCGCCGAGCCGCGCCCACTTGCCGGGACGGAGCGGCACGCGCGCCTCGGCGAGCGCGGCGACCCCGGGCGCGCCGACCGGTACCTCCAGCGTGACGCGCACCGGCCAGGCCCGCGCGCCGCGCGGAACGATCCCCGCGTCGAGGCCGCGCACGTAGGGCTCGACCAGCCCCGCGAGCGCATCCGTGCCGAGCCCCGCGCGGCGCGCGCCGGGGCCCGGCACGATCGAGAGGTTCGGCCCGCTCACGATCACCCCACTTTTGACGTCGACCACTCCCCGGATCTTCTCGATCCGGGCGGCGATCTCCTCGGCGCGTTCCTGGTCGAGCGCACGATCCTCGCCCAGGACGCGGATCTCGATCGGCTGCGGGTTCGTCGTCAGGTCGCCGACCACGTCCTCGATCAGCTGCCCGAACTCGACTTCGAGCGCGGGCTGCTTCTCGGCGATCCTCGCGCGCAGGTCGTCGGCGATCTCCTCGGCGGCGCGCTTGCGCTTCTCCGCCAGCCGGAGCACGTAGTCGCCGTTGTTCGGCTCGGTAAAAAAGAACCCGAGCTGGTCGCCCGTGCGGCGCGACCACGCGACGATCTCAGGCACGGCGGAGATCTCGTTCTCGATCAGGCGCAGCATGCGGTCGGTCTCGCCCGCGGATGCGCCGGGAGGCGCGACGTAGTCGAGGATGAGCGAGCCCTCGTCCATCTCGGGCAGGAACCCCGAGCCGAGCGTCTGCGAGAGCGGCCACAGCACGACCAGGAGCAGGAGCGGCAGGGCGATCGCCAGCCACCGGCGTTTGCGCGCGACGCCCAGCAGACGGTCATGGATCCGCCAGGAGCGGCCGGCTTTCTCGTCGAGCGCCTTTTTCGGGAGCGGGATCCAGGGCACGTAAATGAGACAAATCGCGAGCGAGGCCGTGAGCATGAACGCGATCGCGAGTGCGAGCACGCGGAAGAACGCGCCCGTCAGTCCGCCGAGCGCCATGAACGGGATGAAGATCGCCAGCGTGCACAGGCTCGAACCGATCAGGGTCGGGGCGATCTCGATCATCGCGGGCCGGACGCCGATTCCCTCGGACGCGCGGTGCGACAGGTGCTCGATCACCACGATCGCATCGTCGAGCACGAGCCCGACCGCGGCTGCGATGCCGCCCAGCGTCATCATGTTGAGCGTCTGCCCGGTGGCGACCAGGCCGCCGAGCGTGAGCGCGATGCTCCCCGGCAGCACGAGCGCCGCGGACAGGCCGAGCCGGATGCTG
>JBKJOC010000099.1:0-4672 GCA_046595725.1 Candidatus Eiseniibacteriota bacterium | reverse complement strand
CGCGCAGGCCGAGGCGGTGGCCGACGTCATCCACGCCGAGAGCGCGCTCGCCCATCGCCTGGCCGCGCGCCAGATCACGGGCGCGCTGTCGGCGGGGCTCTCCGGCATCGCCGAGCCCTTGCGCGACCTGCTCGCCGAGGTCGAGGCGCGCGTCGATTTTGTCGAGGACGTGGGCGAGGCCGCGCTGCCGCCGCATATCGAGCACGGCCTCGCGCACGCGGGGGCCGCGCTGTCGGAACTCCTTCGCGGATCGGACCTCGGGCGGCGCGCGCGCGAGGGCGCCCGCGTCGCACTGGTCGGGCGACCGAACGTCGGCAAGTCCTCGCTCTTCAACGCGCTGCTCGGCGAGTCGCGCGCGCTGGTGGCGGAAATTCCCGGCACGACGCGCGACGCGGTGAGCGAGCGGATTGAGCTGGCCGGCATCCCCGTGCGCCTGATCGACACCGCGGGCGTGCGCGAATCTTCCGCGGCGGACCATCACGCGCAGGTCGAGCGCCTGGGCATCGCGCGCACGCACGAGGAGATCGCGGACGCGGACGTGGTGCTGCTGGTGCTCGACGGATCGCAGCCGCTTGCGCCCGAGGACGACGCCCTCACCTTCCTGCTCGCAGGGCACCCAGTGCTCACGGCGCTCAACAAGAGCGACCTGCCGCAGCGCCTGATCGCGCCGACCTTCGCAGACGGGATCTGCGTGTCCGCGCGCACGGGCGAGGGGATCGCCGCGCTGCGCGACGCGCTCGCGCGCGCGCTCATGGGGGGACCACCCGTTGGCGAAGGTGGCGCCGCCGAGGCCCTGGTGACGAACGCGCGCCACATCGACGCGCTCCGTCGCGCACAGGCCTCGCTCGAGGAGGCACGCCGGGCCGCCGGTGTCGCTCCAGCAGAGATCGTCGCGGGCGAAATCCGCGTCGCGCTCGGCGCCCTGGGCGAGGTCACGGGCGAAGCGGTCGCGCCTGACCTGCTCGAACGGATTTTCGCGCGCTTCTGCATCGGAAAGTAGACGGGGGAATGATGCGCTTCGACGTGATCGTGGTGGGCGGCGGACACGCGGGTTGCGAGGCGGCGCTCGCGGCCGCGCGCATGGGGCTCGACGCGGCACTGATCACCGCCTCGGTCGACGCCACCGCACGCCTCTCGTGCAACCCCGCGATCGGCGGCCTGGCCAAGGGGCACCTCGTGCGCGAGATCGACGCGCTCGGCGGCGTGATGGGCCGAGTGATCGACCAGGCCGGCATCCAGTTCCGCATGCTCAACAAGGGCCGCGGTCCCGCGGTGTGGTCCCCGCGCGCGCAGGCCGATCGTGATCTCTACCCGGCTGCGATGGCGGCCGAGTTGCGCGGCGAGCCGCGCCTCGCGCTGATCGAGGCGATGGTCGACGATCTCGTCTTCGACGCGCCGCGTGCGGGCTCGTCGGGCGGCCGTGGACGGATCCTCGGCGTCACGCTCGAGGACGGCCGCTTCGTCGCGAGCGCGCGCGTGATCGTCACGCCCGGCACGTTCATGAACGGCGTGATGCACTGCGGTCCGCGCCAGGTCTCAGGCGGTCGCCGTGGCGAGCGTTCGAGCGCCGGCCTGTCGCCCGCCCTGCTGCGTGCGGGCCTCAGGCTCGGACGCCTCAAGACCGGGACGCCGCCGCGCCTTTCGCGCGACTCGATCGCATGGGACCAGCTTCAAGTCCAGCGGGGGGACGAGCCGCCGCTGCCGTTTTCCCACTGGGGCGGAACCCCGGTCGCCAACCGCGCAGTCTGCCACCTGACCCACACCACCGAGGCGACGCATCGCTTCATTCGGGAAAATCTCCACCTCTCGCCCATGTACAGCGGGCAGATCCAGGGCATCGGCCCGCGTTACTGCCCGTCGGTCGAAGACAAGGTGGTGCGTTTCGCGGACAAGCCGCAGCATCTGCTCCATCTCGAGCCCGAGGGCCTGACAACCGAGGAGATCTACGTCAACGGCTTCTCGACCAGCCTGCCCGAGGAGGTGCAGCGCGCCGCGATCGCAACCGTCCCCGGGCTCGAGGACGCGGTTATGCTGCGGCCGGGCTACGCGGTCGAGTACGACTACGTGGTCCCGACCCAACTCGCCTCGACGCTCGAGGTGCGCACGGTCCAGGGCCTCTACCTGGCCGGCCAGATCAACGGCACGTCGGGATACGAGGAGGCGGCGGCGCAGGGCTTGGTGGCGGGGATCAACGCCGCGCTCGCCGCGCGCGGCGAACCGTCCTTCGTGCCGCGGCGAGACGAGGCGTACATGGGTGTCATGGTGGACGACCTCGTCACGCGTGGCACCGAGGAGCCCTATCGGCTGTTCACCTCGCAGGCCGAGTACCGGCTGCTGCTGCGGCACGACAACGCCGATGAACGCCTTGCCGCCCACGGACATCGTCTTGGAATGATCTCACAAACCCAAGTACAACAAGTGGTTGCCAAGTCGACCCGTCTTGAGGTCGAACATGGACGGTTAACGTCGACCCGCGTCCCGACGAATCTGCGGGCGCCCCTGGCGGCGCGTCTGAAGGCTGGGGACGATCTTCCGGCCGGCGTGCACGCGCTGTCGGATGTCGTGCGCCATGTGCTCGGTTCGTACGCGCTTCTAGAGGAACACGGCCTCGGCGGCCTCGACGCCCACGAGGGCGAGATGATCGAGGTGAGGATGAAGTACGCCGGCTACCTCGAACGACAGGAGCGGATGGTCGCGCGCATGGCGTCGGTCGAGAACGCCCTGATCCCGCCGTCGCTCTGGGAGCGGGAGCTGCGCGGAATCTCGACCGAGGCGCGGGAGAAACTTGCCTCGATCCGGCCTGTGACGATCGGACAGGCGGGCCGCATCGCCGGCGTGTCTCCCGCGGATCTCTCGGTGTTATTGATCCTGCTCAAGGGGCACGCCGCGATTCTTGCCTGACGGTTCCACGCGGGGCGCGGTATTGTGCGGAGATGCCCCTCTCCCGACCGCCCTCGACGCGTCAGCTCTCCGGCGCGGAGCGCGCCGTGATCCGCTCCCTGGCCCAAGAATATGCCCTCAAGCCCGAGGCCACAGCCTCCATGGCGGCGCGCCTTGAAAGCTACCTCGAGGATCTGCTGCATTGGACGCAGGACAGCAACCTTGTCGCGCAGAACGACTTGGGGAGGCTCGCCAGCAGGCATGTGGCGGAGTCCATGGCCGTTCTTCCGCTCCTGGATCGTCTCGCGCCGACTCGCCTGGTCGACCTCGGGAGCGGTGCCGGGTTCCCGGCAATCCCGATCCAGGTAGCGCGTCCGGAGTTGGCAGTCACGATGGTCGAGTCCCGACGGCGCAAGGGTCTCTTCCTCAAGCGCGCGGTCGAGGGCCTCGAGCTGGTGAATGCATCCGTCATCCTTGGACGCGCCGAGCAGCTCTCCAAGGAAGCCCTTACCCAGTTCGACGTCGGCACGGCACGCGCCGTGGCGATCATCCCTGAACTCCTCCCCTGGCTGACGCCGGTGATTCGCACGGGCGGGCATGCCGTCCTGTTCAAGGGGAGCTCGCACCTCGAGGAGCTTGAGAAGTGGACCAAGGTCGGGGATCCCCACTGGCGCCACGTCGAGGTCGTGCCGGTACCCGATCGGCATCTCTTCTACGTTGTATTCGAGAGGACTGACTCCGCTCTTTAGGACTCGATGTTTCACGTGAAACACTGCCCGTTGAAATCGTCGCAGCCGGCGAGTCTACAGACATGTTTCACGTGAAACCATGAGGCCCCCAAGCCGGCCGATGCTCCGCAACCCCAAGCCAACCAGACCTTTCCAAAACCGCATTGACCGTGATTCCGCCCCTGAGTACCTTGTGCGCGGGCGTTGATCCTGAAGTCCCTTTCCCTGGCCCCCGCACAGGATGTCACGGTCCCATGGGCAAAGTAATCGCTGTCGCCAGCCAGAAGGGGGGCGTTGGCAAGACAACAACCGCCATCAACCTCAGCGCGTGCGCCGCCGAAGACGGCAAGCGCATCCTCCTCGTTGACATCGATCCCCAGGGCAACGCCGCGAGCGGGCTCGGAGTTCAGGTCGACGAGGCGCGCCCGACCCTCTACGAAGTCCTGGTTTCGAATCTCCCGATCGAGGAAGCCATCCAATCCGAGGTGCTGCCTAATCTCGACGTCCTGCCATCAGGACAGAAACTGAGCGGCGCCGAGGTCGAGCTGGTCGGGGTCATGGCTCGTGAAACCCGTCTGCGGCAAGCACTTCTGCCAATCCGGGACCGTTATGACTACATCTTCGTCGACTGCCCGCCCTCACTCGGTCTCCTCACCGTCAACACCCTGACGGCTGCTGACTCGGTCCTGATTCCCCTGCAATGCGAGTACTACGCACTCGAGGGACTGACCCAGCTCGTGCGCACGATCCAGCTCGTGCAGGAGAACCTGAATCCTGGCCTTCGGATCGAAGGTGTCCTTCTGACCATGTTCGACTCCCGCCTCAACCTCTCTCAGCAGGTTGCGGACGAGGCTCGAAAGTTCTTCTCCGATCGCGTCTATCGAACCGTGATTCCCCGCAACGTGCGCTTGAGTGAAGCCCCGAGCTTCGGAAAGCCCATCATTCATTATGATGGAACATCAAGCGGTGCAGATAGTTACCGCGCTCTAGCGCAGGAGGTCATCCATCATGAGTAGGAAGGCACTGGGCCGGGGACTGGGAGCACTGATCCCGGGCGCACCAGG
>JBKJOC010000511.1:0-3785 GCA_046595725.1 Candidatus Eiseniibacteriota bacterium | reverse complement strand
GCGGACAAGTTCCTGCTCGGCAGCGTCCATGCCGGAAGGATTTCGGACGGGCTCGCCAATCTCAAGCGCTACGCCGAGACGGGGGAGACTCCCATCGGCCTGTAGGTGTACCATCGAAGCCGGCAACCCGCTGTCGCAGCCGTTGTTCGACCCTCGAAGGAGCCGGATCGCCACCATGGTCGTGCACACCGAGCATCCGAAGGACCAACATTCGTTCCTTCTCAAGGAAGGCGTGTGGGACGCCGAGGGTAAGGGCTACGTTGCGGCCGACGGGAGAGAGATGCGCATCAACGGACGCACCACGGTCCGCCATCCCGCGCCCGATCGCATCACGAACGAAGGCTGGATGCGCCTTTCGTCCACGCCGATCCCGTTCGAGGTCTGGCAGCGCTACGAGTTCCGTCCGTCCGAGCGCCCGCACACGTGGAATTTCGTGAGCCAGAACGACCGCGTGGGCGAACTCACGGGCGAGGTCGTATTCTGGGGCCCGCACGCGATCCTCCACTACGCCTCGGCCAAGGGACGTTTCCGCGGCTCGGAGTGGATGACCCGCGTGACCGATCACGAGTACACCTCGACCGGGAAGTTCATCGCGGACGGCAAGGCCGAGACCATTTGGTCGGTGCGCCTGACGCGGGTCGAAGATTCCGCCTAGCCCGCCGCAACATCATTGAGAGAGGTATCGATGAAGCTCCCGGCCGTTCGCGCTTCGATCGTGCTCGTGCTCGCCCTGGCGCTTGCCCTGGCGGCCGGCCCCGCGCGCGCAGTGGAACTTGTGCGGTGGGACCAGGGCGGCGACTTTGCCTCGGCGCTGGCACGCGCGAAGAAGGCGAAGAAGCTGGTCTTCGTCGACTTCTACGCCACCTGGTGTGGACCCTGCAAGATGATGGACCGCTCCGTCTACTCCGACAGCGTGGTCGCGCGCGAGGCCGCGCGCTTCGTCAGCCGCAAGGTCGACGCCGAGAAGGGCGAGGGCATCACGCTCGCCAGCCGCTACAAGGTGAACGCCTATCCCACCATGGTCGTAATCGATCCCGCGGGCAACGAAATGGCGCGCGAGGTCGGCTTCCGGCCGGCGGAGCGCTTCCGCCGCTTCCTCGAGGACACCCGCACGGGCCGCGGCACGATCGCGGGCCTCGAGAAGATCATCGCCAAGACGGGTGACTCGTTCGAGAACCGCCTCGCGCTGGGTTTGAAATACGTCGAGGCGGGACAGTTCGCGCCGGCCAGGGAACAGTACGACCGTGCGCTCGTGCTCGATCCGGGCGATCCCGGCGGAAGCGCCGCGGAATTGCTGGTGAGCATCGCGCGCGGCCGCTCGCAGGGCGGCGACCCGGTGGGCGCGCTGAGCGATATCGACGCGTTCCTCCTTCGCTTCCCTTCGAGCCCGCGCCGGCTCGAGGCGCTCGAGATCAAGGCCAACGCCCACGCCGCGCGCGCGGAGAAGGATCCCGCGGTCGCGACCTGGAAGCAGCTCCTCGAGGCGCGCGGCGCGAACGACCCGACCGCGCTGGCCGCCTTCGCGCGCTTCTGCGCCGCCAACGCGGCCGCCCTGGATGAGGCCATGACAGCCGCGAACAAGGCGGTAGAGCTGACGGGCGGCAAGGACGCGAGCGCGCTCGACGCGCAGGCGGAGGTCTACGTGGCGCGCGGGATGTTCGACGAGGCAGTCCGCAGCCTCGAGCTGGCGGTCGAGGCCAACCCGAGCCAGGGCCAGTTGCGCGCCAAGCTCGAGCGCTTCCAGGAAATGGCCGTCGCGGCCGTCCGCGCAAAGTCGCGCTGAGGATCCCACCATGGAATCGAGCAGCCTGACCACCGTCGCCGATCCGCTCACGCTCGAAGGCGTGCGCGACTCTTTGCTCACCCTGCCGCACCCATTCCGCCGCGAGGATGTCCATCGTGTGGTCGCCCGCCTGCGCGTCTCTCCCGATGAGCTGACGCGCTACCAGCACTGGAACGACGAGCGCTACACGCGCACGCGCTTCTACGGCGGCGAACGCTTCGAGATCCTGGTCTTGTGCTGGAAGGAAGGGCAGACCAGCCCGATCCACGACCATGCGAATTCCATCTGCACCATGGTCGTGCTCGAGGGCTCGGCGGTGACGACGCTCTACGGCGTGGTCGACAGCGAAAAGGGCCCGACGGCGCCGTTCGGCGGCAAGGCGCTGGTCGAGGAAGGGACGAGCGCGCTCTCCGAAGGTTCGATCACGACCGTGTACGGCGGCGACATTCATCGCGTCGGCAATCCCGCGGGCTCGGGCCGGCGGCTGATGACGATCCACTTCTACCTGCCGCCCATTCCCGAGATGCTGGTGTGGGACGAAGGCGACCCGACGCCGCGGACGTGCCTGTCGGTGACGCTCGACCCGGAGCCGGCCTGATCATGCCGGCAGCCACGCAGATCAAGGTCGGAAACGTCATCCTTCACAACGCCAAGCCCTACCGCGTGATCAGCGTCATGCACGTGACCCCCGGCAACTGGCGGGGGATGGTGCAGACCAAGCTGGTCGACATCGTGACCGGGAACTCGACCGAACACCGCTTCCGCTCCGAAGACAAGGTCGACCTGGCCGATCTCGAGACCCACACGCTCAAGTACATGTACCGCGCGGGCGATGCCTTCCATTTCATGAACACCGAGAACTACGAGATGATCGAGATGTCCCTTGCCACGATTGGCGACACGGTCAACTTCCTGATCGAGGAGACCGAGTTGACGGTCTCGTATTTCTCCGGCCGGCCAGTTGCGATCGACCCGCCGACGTTCGTCGAGCTCACGGTCACGATGACTGAGCCCATGATGAAGGGCGCGACCCAGGCCGCCTCGCCCAAGCCGGCGACACTCGAGACCGGGCACACGCTCAAGGTCCCCCAGTACATCGACATCGGCGATCGCGTGAAGGTGGACACCAGGGACGGCACGTTCATCGAACGCGTGACGTCCTAGGGCAGGTCGTGGTGCGATTCTTTCTCTTCCTGCTCCTGCTCGCGCCTGACCCGCCGCGCGCCTACGCCGACACCGTGCCCGCCGCACGCGTCGACTCGCTGGTCCGGGCCGAGACCCGCGTGCGCTGGTCGACCACGCACCCCGAGAGCGCGCTCGCCGGGGCCCGCCGCGCCGGACGGCCCGCCTTTCTCGACTTCTACGCCACCTGGTGCGTGCCCTGCCGCTGGATGGACCGCGTCGTCTATTCCGATCCGCTGCTCGCCGAAGTCGCTGAGGGCGTGGCGATGATCCGCGTCGACGTCGACCGGCCCGAAGGCAAGGCCCTGGCCGCGCGCATGGGGATCCTGCAGTACCCGACGCTGGTCTACCTCTCGCCGGAGGGCAGGGAGACGCTGCGCTGGGTCGGCCCCCTCAACCTGCGCGACACGCGGCTCAATCTCGGACAGGCGGCTGTGCCTTCTGCTCAGCGGTCGGCGGTCGAGGCGTCCTCGCGCAAGCGGCCGGCGGATGCTGCGACGCAGGCCTCGGCGCTGCTGTTCTACGGCTATCGCGGAGAAGTGGAGAACGCGCGCGCGGTGGCGAAGGCGTACGAGGTCGCCGCGCACCGCCAGCCGCCGGCTTCGCGTGCGCCCGTGCTGCTTTCACTCGGAAAGGCCGAGGAACTCGCCGGCCGCGACGAGCGTGCCCTGGAGGGGTATCGGCGCGTGCTCAAGCTGGACCCTGCGGGCGCGTTCGCGTGGCGGGCCTGGCTCGGCGTCTCAGCCTGCCTGGAGAGGAAGGGCGAGCGCAAGGATGCGCTGGCCGCAGCGCGCGAGGCGGCGGCGCGTGGGCCTCGTGC
>JBKJOC010000465.1:0-3165 GCA_046595725.1 Candidatus Eiseniibacteriota bacterium | reverse complement strand
CTCGTGGTCAGGTCGGGGTAGCCGGCGGTCACGAACGGAACGAGGCCCGCGCGACCCTGGTCGCGCAGGCCCCTGAGCGTGGTTTCGAGCGAAGTCAAACGGAGAGAGGAATCAGTTGCGCAGCGGATCGCCCGCGAACCCGGATCGGTAGCCGTAGGACGGCGCGTATCCGTAACCCCAGGAGTTCGAAAGCGGCGAGCGCATGTCCCGATACTCGACCCGCAGGAGCGAGTTCCCGGTCGGGTGCCAGTCGAACGACGCGCCCTCGAGGAAGATGCCCTTTGCGGTCTCGTTGGAGCCGAACGCCGGATTGACGTGCGCGCCGACATTGAGCCTGAGCGACATGCTCGGCTTCAGACGATAGCCCAGGCTCGAGGTGAACAGGCCGGAAGTGCCCTTGCCGTATCCGCTGCCGGTCGAGACTCCGAAGACCAGCGAGTTCGAGATCGAGAAGCGGCTGGGATCGAACAGGGATGCCGGCAGGAGTCCGCCGCCGCGCGGCGCGGAGGTCGTGATGCCGGAAAAGCCGGGATTGGCCGAGGCCGACGTCGAGAACTCCTGTGCGCTCGCCGGAAGGGCGGCGAGGAGGGCGACGAGGACGAGAGCACGGCACAAGCGGGAAGCCATTCCACCTCCATTGGCGGCGAGGTCCGTAGCGCCGCACGTGAGGTGAGTCTGGCCTCCTCCCCCGCTGCTGTCAAGGCCGCGAGGGGCGGAAGGCGGGGCTAGCGGCGCTGGTCGGCCTGCTCGGGCTGCTCGATGACAATTCGAAGGACGATCTCGCGCACCGAGCCGTCGAGTCGGACCGGGATCACCAGTGGCTCGCCCTCCTGGGGGGCGCGCGCGGTGACCGTGAGTTCGGCCGGGGCGGGCCTGACCAGGCGGTTATCGCCGGGAATTGCGATGCCGCGCTGGGGGTCGCGAGCGAACTCGCGCTGCGGGTCGCGTTGGAAGAATCCGTTGTCGGCCTGGGCCGGCGGCGCGTTCTCCTTCTGGATCGAGCGGGCCGGCGGCGGCGAGGCCGCGGTGCGCTCGGCGCGCTCGGCGCCTGGATGCTGGGTGCTGAAGTCGGCCCGATTCGACATGAACGGTGACGGCGCAGGCGCGGCAGCGGCGGGCGGAGCAGGCGGAGCCGCGGGCGGCGTCGGCGGAGGCGCGGCGGACGCGGGCATGCCGAACGTGGACGCCGGCGACGGACGCGGGACTTCGCTTCTCGAGGAGGCGCCCGGCGAACGCTTGAGGTCCTTGGTCACGCGCTCGAGCAGCATCTGGGAGACCAGGCGGAAGGTTTCGAGCACGCCGGTGCCCTTCGTCGCCACGGCCTCGACCCACGGCACATTGCTGGGGTTGAGCTCGCGATTCAGTTCCTCGGGAGTGTAGACATCCGGAAGGTCGCGCTTGTTGTACTGCAGGACCCACGGGAGGTCGTCGAGGTTGACCTTGTACTCGGCGAGGTTCGCTCTCAGGTTCGACAGCGATTCCTTGTTCTCGTCCATCTTGCCGCGTTCGGAGTCGGCGACGAACACGATCGCGTCGGCGCCCTTCAAGACCAGCTTGCGCGTCGCGTTGTAGAAGACCTGGCCCGGGACCGTGTAGAGCAGGAAGCGGGTCTTGAACCCCATGACCTCGCCCAGGTCGAGCGGCAGCAGGTCGAAGAAAAGGGTGCGATCGGACTGGGTCTTCATCGAGACCATCTTGCCGCGGCTGGTCTCGGGGACCGCCTCGTAGATCGCCTCCAGGTTCGTCGTCTTTCCCGACAGACCGGTGCCGTAGTAGACCAGCTTGGCGTTGATCTCTTTGCCTGAGTAGCTGACGACGACCACGGCGGTTTCCTCCTTGAATCGCGACCGTTTCCTGGGGCGCGCGGCCCCGACAATTTCCTTATCGGGAGGCCGGATGAATTTCTTGAGCGCGTTCCGCACTCCGGCGCCGGCGGGGACCTGGGACTCGTTCCCGAATGCCCGGCGGACGAAGCAAGGCGTTGCACGTTGCGTGCCACCCGCTCGCCGGGCCCGGCACTCTGCGATGAACCCACGCAATGCGTTGCAGCGTCGCGCGTGTCCGGGAATGGAGCCGTCGGCCTCGAATGGCGGAGGCCCGGGGCCCGTCGCCCGGGCGGCCAACTTCAACCCAGTTGACGCCCGCGCCCGGGCACGGTGTACTGCCGGGACATGATGCCTCGAACGTTGGCCCTCGCCGCGCGGGCCGCCGCCCTCACGCCGCCCGCCCTCGATCGCCCGCTGTCCGCGGCCCTGGGGCGCATGTGGTGCGCGGCCGACCCGGCCCGCCGCACCGCCGTCGCCAGGAACCGCCGCGCGCTCGCGGCGGCGTTCCCCCTCCATGCGCCGTTCGTCAGCCACCTGCGCGCCCTCGCCGGTTGGCTCCGCCTGCTCCAAGCCCGGACCAGCGACGTGCGCGCGGCCACCCGCGTGGACGGGCTCGAGACCCTGCTCGAGGCGCGCGGCTCCTTGCGGGGCACCGTGCTCGTGGCCGCCCACGTCGGCGAGTGGGAATGGGGCGCGGCCGCGCTCGCCGCGCACGGGCTCGAAGTCGTGGCGGTCGCCGGCACTCAGATGAAGGAGGAGTGGAGCGGCGCTCTGACGCACGCCAAGCACGCGCTCGGCATCGAGGTGGTGGGGCCCGGGTCGTCCGCCTCACGCCTGGTACGGGCGCTGCGCCGGGGCGCCGTCGTCGCGCTGCTGGTGGATGGCGACATCGCGACGGCGCGGCAGGTGGCAGCGTTGGGCGCCGCGCGGGCTCTGCTGCCGCTCGGACCGGCGCGGCTTTCGGCGAAGACGGGCGCGCGGTTGGTCGCCGGGCGCTGCGAGCGCGCGGGTGCCCGCGCCTACCACGTGCGCCTTCAAGCGCTCGACGCGGGCCTGGCCCCGGGCGACGAGCCGGCGCGCTTCGAGCGCGTGCGGGCGTGGCTCGACGCCACGCTCGAGGAGGATCCCTCCCGCTGGTGCCTGTTCCGCAACTTCTTCGAGGACGCCATCGCATGAAGCTTGCACTCGTCACCCAGTCCTACTACCCGCGGTTCGGGGGCGTGACCGAGCACGTCGCCAACAGCGCGCGCGAGCTCAGGGCGCGCGGCCACGAGGTCACGATCGTGACCGGACGACCGCCCGGCCACCGCGCGCCCGATCCCGAAGGCGTGGTGCGGCT
>JBKJOC010000341.1:0-3741 GCA_046595725.1 Candidatus Eiseniibacteriota bacterium | reverse complement strand
CGCGCCCGCGGCGTAGTAGGAGCCCTGGGTCGTGAAGTCGCCCGAGGTGCGCTCGGAGCCGTCGGCGTCGCGCAGCGCGGTGCCGTCGGCGTGCCAGGCATAGAGCACGTTCGCGCCGACCACGATCTCGAGCGAGGAGTCGGTCGAGTTGTCGAGGTTCGCCACCGCCGGCGAGGACGGCATGTTGCGCTCCGTCGGCAGCGGGAAGCTCGGGTGAAGCGGCGGATTGGTCGAGGCCGAGGACACCGCCGACTTGTTCGACTCGTTGCCCGAGGAATCCACCACCGCGATCTGGTAGTAGAAGCGTGTCAGCGCCGGCAGGCTGGAGTCGACGTAGTACGCAGTGCGGTCGGTCGGCGTCAGGTTGACCCTGGCGAACGGCCCGGCCTGCGCGGTCGCGCGGTACACGTTGTAGCCGGCGGCGTCGCCGCTCGCGGTCTTCCTCCACACCAGCGTGATCGAGCTGGCTGCGCCGGTCCCGACCAGTCCGACCACGCCGACGGGCTGGATCAAGTCGATGGTGCGGGTGTAGCGCACGCCGGTGATGTCGCTGATCGTGAGGAGGAGGCTCGGGTTCGAGCCCGAGCTGCTGACCACCCGGAACGGGGTGCCGGAGCCGCTGGCGCCCGCGGTCAGGTTGCCGATGGTGGAATTGGGCATCGGGATGGTGAAGCCCGGGGTGGTGGTCGAAAGCGTCGCGGTCAGGCCGGTCGCGGTGCCCAGCGTGACGTTGCGCACGGTGATCGAGAGATCGACCGCCTCACCGACGTCGAGCCGCCCGTTGCCGTTGCCGGTCGTGCCGTTGGAGCCATTGTCGGTGATCGCGTTTGCGATGTGAACCAGTGAGGGAGCCCGCACCGGGAGGCGGAGCTCGTCCACCCAGTGGGCCGCGCCCGAGAACATGTCGAGTCGGAACGCGATCTCGGTGCCGTCGGGAATCGCCTCGGCGAGCGCGATTCGGTACGACGTGCCGTTCACGGTCGAACCCGCACCGATCGTTCCGAAGGACGAGGAGTCGATCGAGATCGTGGCCCGCGGGTCGGTGGTCGAAAGCGACGCCGTCACGCTCGCGGCCGAAACGCTGCCGACGTTCTTGATCGGCAGGCGCCATTCGATCGTCTCGCCGGCGTCGGCGCCGCCGTCGTTCGCGCCATAGGTGCCGCCGAGAATGTCGTCGTCGATCACCCGGTCCGCGGCACGCGAAGCCAGCACGGGGCCCGCGGGCGCGCCGAACGTGACGGTGCCCTCCCAGGGATGAAACCCGCCGTCGTCGGTCACGGTGATCAGCGCCGAGCCCGCGGTCTCCGCGCGCACCTGGAGCAGCGCATTGCCGGCGCCGTCGGTGAGCGCGACCTCGTACTCCTCCCCGCTCTTGAGCAGGCAGACCCGGGCGCCCGCGAGCGGGCTCGCGCCGTTCTGGACGTGCACGGTCAGGGTCGTGTCGGAAAGCGGCAGGTTCGCGGGGTAGGTCACGCTCAGCAGTGCCGGTTTGCGCCACCAGATCGCCATCGCGGGATCGCCGAGCAATGCCAGCGTGAACTGGGTCCAGCGGTGCGTGTTGTCGTAGAACGCAAAGCCGGTGAACGGCAGCTTCTGCTGGGCGAAGGCCTGACCGAGCGTCGCCACCTTGTCCTGGAACACGAGCTTGTAGAACTCATCCTGGTAGCCGCGCCCGGTGACCGGGAAGTCCTCCCGCGTCGAGCCGACATTGGCCACCGCACCCCCGTTCGGATTGAGGCAGAACGCCTCGCCGAGCGAGGCAAAGTCGATCGCGTTCGACGTGCAGTTGATCGAGTAGAGGAGCCAGGTGCGGTTGCCATTGGTGAGTGCTTCGGCGTCTGGATTCGTGATCGGCCCATCGCCCACCGACATCGAATTGCGATAGCCGTGACCCACGTGATGGAAGATGCCCCGGCCAGTATTCAGGCTGTCGAGGACCGTTTCACGAGTCTCCCGGATGGCGCCGACCGAGTCGTAGGCCGTGTAATTCTCGTAGAGGCGAAGGCGCTTCATCTCGGGCGTGAGTTTTCGGATCGCGGACTCGGCGTCGTTCGCACCGTCCAGCGAGATCGACAGGTTGGGATTCCAATCCTGCGGGAACAACACTTCGGCGGCGAACAAGGCCCGGTCTTCGTAGTCACCGAGCGGAGTCCGACTGTATTGCAGCGTCTTGTCGACGAACACCTGCGCCTGCGCAACATTGCTGACGGGCGCGCGGCCGACAAAGAGGTCGGGCAAGAGGTTCAGCTGGTCGCCCTGGTTGGTCGAATCCTGGAAGGCCTCGCCGAAGAGCGAGTCGCCATCGGCATTCCAGTTGCCGTCGAGATCCGAGAAGTAGAGTTCGCTCGGGATGTAATTGCCGGAAAAAAACGTGGTGAAGCCGTAGCGCGCCGGAATCACCTCGGTATCGCCGCCCAGGAGGACATGCGTCGTGCCCCACTGCAGGAAAGCGTCCTTGATGAAGCGGCGGATCCTGTCCTGCAGGTCGACGCCGTACGGGTACGTGGTCTGGATGAACTCGATGGTGCGGACGACCGTCGGCACCCCAGTGCGGGTGCGCCAATCGGCGAGGCGCTGCATCTGCGCGGCCATCGCCGCGTTGGTGATGATCAGGTACTCGACCGGGCTGCCTTCGACGCTCGGGACCGAGGACGGATTGAAGCCCCCGCCGCTGACGCTTTGGCCGGTCGCCGACTCGATGCGCGCGCCCGGGTAGCTCTCGGGTGGCAGTTGCTCGAGCCCGCGGCCGAACGAGCTCGCCCCGAAGTCGAACTGCTTCTCCCACTCGGGCACGACGCGGCGGCGCGCCATCGGCTCGGCAGTGGCATCGTTCTCGGTCACCAGGCGCACCTCGATGCTCGTCGCAATCTCGAGCTCTCCTGTGCCGGGACGCACGCGGACCGGGCGCAACACCAGCGTCGCGAGAGTGCGACCGCGCATCATGCCCGTGGGCCCGAGCGTGCCGACCTTCGTCGGGAACCATTCGCGCGAGGCGTAGATCGCGGCATCCGGATCGCTGCCGAGGCGCGGTAGGCCGGGCTGGGCGGCCGCGGCGGAGCGCAGACGGCCCGGCGCGGTGCCGAGCGTGACCCAGCCGTGCGCCGTGATCGAGCTCGAGCGCACGCGCTGGCCCGCCTCGAGTTCGACGAACACCGCCACGGCCGGGAGTTCGGGGCCGCCGGGCGCGCCGTCGGGCACGGCCCCCTCCATCGCAACCACGACCCCGGCGGGGCCGGGAGTCACCGCCACGTCCCGGGGCGAGAATGAGAAGGCCCGGATCACGTCGGCGCGTGCCGGGCCAACGTTGAACAGGCCGCACAGCGTGGCAAGGCACAGCGCGATCCGAGTTCTAGAGAGCAATCGATTCGAAGGCATCGGGATCTCCTGCGACCTGCCGGCCGGATGATGGAACTTCGGCATCAATGAAACTCGGGCACAACGATCGGCCCGTGCGTGCGAAGACACGCTCGGGCCAAGCCCCGACGACGGGGAAAGTCGGGATTGAGACCAGCGAAACGGAGGGCACATTTCGCGGGACACGCGACGGCGTTCATTCGTTGCCTGGGCTCGTGTGAACCTGGACCTGAGATGCCGTTGGTGCCTAAACGGACCAAGGGAAGAGAATAGCCGCTTAACGATTTCTGGTCAAGAAGTTGGAGCCGCCGTCCCGCGATGAATCCGGCGCAGGTCGAGGCCCGAGCGGAGATGGAAGCGGGCCCCGGTCCAACCGGCCCTCAGGAC
>JBKJOC010000324.1:0-2775 GCA_046595725.1 Candidatus Eiseniibacteriota bacterium | reverse complement strand
GATCGCGTCCAGGAACTCGCGCGCGACGGCGTTCTCCGCGTCGCTCCACGCCCGGACCTCCGGGGCGTGGTCGTCCTCGAGCCAGCGAAAGTCCTCGCGCACGACCTGGCCGTGATACGTGTCGGCAATGGGACGCTTCGGAGTTTCGGGGAGTGTCGCTGCGAGCGCCGGGCTCGGCAGGAGCAGGCGCAGGGCGAACAGGGCGACACAGGCGATCGGAAACGGAGCGGGCATGGGTCCCTCCGGGGGGCGTTGGGCGGATGCTCAGGTCAGCCTACCCGTTGGCGGCGGTCTTGGGTAGCCGAGTGCGGGCGCCCCGGGCCCGAATCAGCAATTTTCAGGGCATCGGGGATGGAGTACGCTCCCTGTCCCAAGTCGGGCGCGTCGATCCACGGACGCGCTTCACCAGTACACGGAGGTCCCGATGAAGAGCGCGATCCAGGCCGGAGTGATCCTCGGATTGATGGTCGTGGTATGGACGCTGGTCCACGGCATGACCGGCTGGTACAAGAACCCCGCGATGTCGTGGACGTTCTGGATGGTCATCCCGTTCCAGATCATCCTGCTGGTGTGGATGCTCAAGAACACGAAGAAGCAGGGCTTCGGATACGGCCAGCAGGTCAAGGCCGGGATCGTCATGTCGCTCGCGGCAGCGGGGATCATCTTCATCGGATCCTGGCTGGTCACGACCGCCGTCATCCCGAACTATCACGCCGACATGCAGGCGATGACCGACCAGCTGAGGACGGCCCGCGGGCTGGCGCCCGAGACGGCGAAACCCTTGAGCGCGATGAGTTCCTCGATGGCGGCGTTCCTCGGCACGGTGGTGACGGGCCTGATCGCCTCGCTGGTTGCCGCGGTCCTGATCCGCGACAAGCACACGGCGGTCGCAGCCTAGCCGCGATCGCCAGTGCGGCGGTGGGTGCGGGATCCCGCGCCCACCGCCACTTTTTTTCGGGGATCCCGTTCGCGACCTCCTTCACCGCGGAGACCCGTCCTTGAGCCCGACCCAGCGGTCCCGCCTGATCGAGCAGCTTGAGCTTCCCGCCGGTTCGCGCGTCCTGGTCCTCGCGCGCGAGCCGTCCGCGCTGGTGCGCGCGCTCGAGGCCGGGGGCTTCGCTCCCACGGCGGCGCCGCTGGTCTCGCCCCTCCCCGCGCCATCCGCATCCTTCGACGGCGCGATCGTGGTCGACGCGCTCGAACACTTCGAATGGGATCGCTGGCTCCTCCAGCAGGTGAAGCGCTCCCTCGTGCCCGACGCGCCGCTGGTGCTGGTCGCGCGGAACCTCTGGAGCCTGGCGACACCGTTGGCTGCCGCGGGGCTGGCGGGCCGGATTGCGGCGCTGCTGGCACGGAGAGCGGTCGATCGGCTCGCGCCTCCCGCCCCGGATGCGCCCCTCCCAGCACGCCGGTTCAGCGGACGCAAGTACCGGGGCGGCCCCCTCTGCACCATGCTCGAGGGGATTGGCTTCGAGGTCGAATCCTGCGCCGGCGGCGGGACCTCGGCGACCTGGTCCATCCGGGCGCGCGCGCGCGACGTCTCGGTCGCGCTCCTGTCCTGCGACGAGTCCGTTTCTGCCTACGAACGCGAGCAGGCGGATCTCGTCGGCGCGCGGGAGGATTGGATCAGGGCACACCCGCGTCACGCACCCCGGAAAGTCGAGGTGCTCGACCCCGCGGCCTACGCCGGCGCGACCGCGCTCGTCCTCGCGCCCCACCCTGACGACGAGATCATCGGTTGCGGCGGAACCATCCTTCGGCTGGTGCGTTCGGGTTGCCGCGTCGTGTGCGTCCAGGCGACGGACGGCTCGGACGGCTGGGCGCTGCGGGACCTGCCGGAGGCCGAGCGGCGCGAGGTGCGCATCCGCGAGGCGCGGACGGTCGCGCGGGCGGCAGGAATCACGGAGACCGACTTCTGGCGGGAGGACAACCGCGCGTTCCGCGCGAGCGACGCGATGGTCGCGCGGCTGGCCGAGCTGTTCACGCGCTTCGAGCCCAGGCTCGTGTTCACGCCGTTCCTGACGGACGTTCACCGGGACCACCAGACGCTCAACGCGATCGCGGCCGGTGCGATCCTGGCGGCGGGCGATGTGCTCGATCGCTCGCAGGTGCTCGGCTACGAAGTCTGGGCGCTCGCTCCCGCATCGCTCGTCTGCGACGTGACGGAAGTGCGCGCCGAGCACGAGGCCCTCCTGCGCCTCTACGAGAGCGCGCTGCGGGTGGACGATTTCCTGGACCTGTGCGAGCGTCGGAATCGCTACCACGCCTGCCGCCAGCTCGGACGCGATGGCTTTGCCGAGGTGTTCCACTCCTGCCCTGCCCCGGCCTACCCGAACCTGGTCGCGGACGCGCACCAGCGCCGGCTTTGACAGCCCCCGGGGCCGGCACTACACTGGTTCGCCACCTGTCGCCCCCAAACCCCCGGCCTGGAGCCTTTGATCATGAATCGAAACTCGATCTTCGCTGCCCTCCTCCTGTCCGGGGCGCTCCTTCCGGCAGGCACATCCTCCGCGGTTTGCAACGATGCGTCCCAATTCAGTAACCCGACCGGCGTCACCACGGGCCCCAACCCGCTGTTCGTCGCGACCGGCGACTTCAACGAGGACGGCAAGCTCGACCTCGCGGTCACCAACAGCGAGTACCCCACGATCACCTCGGTCGGAACCGTTGCGATCCTGCTCGGCACCGGCGGATTCAACTTTGCAGCCCCCGTCACCTACCCGGTGGGCAGCGTGCCGCACGGCATCGTCACCGCCGACTTCAACGAGGACGGGA
>JBKJOC010000304.1:0-5491 GCA_046595725.1 Candidatus Eiseniibacteriota bacterium | reverse complement strand
GCCACGTCCTCGACCAGCGCGGGATCGCACAACGCGGTGACCGTCACCCCGGGACGCCCCTTTTTCATCAAGACGGGCGTGACGAAGGCGTCCCGGGCGCCCAGGTCGAGCAGGCGCTGGGTGACGTGGGCGACGGTCTGCGGGCTGGCATCGTCGAGCGTGGTCTCGACCACGGCGATCGTGCGGCGGCCGGCGGTCTCAAAGCCAAAGGCGGTCTCGCCGAGCAGGATCCGCAGCACGTTCGGCCGGTCCTTGGGATCCCTTCCCCCCGCCCCCACGCCCTGCCCGATCAGGCAGAACGGCGGCGGCGGCTCGAACGCGCGCGCCAGCGTGACCACGAGCGCGGCCCCGGTCGGCGTCGTGCGCTCGCCTGCGAGCGGCGTCAGGTCGACGGGCACACCCTCGAGCAGCAGCGCGGTCGCCGGCGCGGGAACCGGCAGCGTGCCGTGCGCTGCTTCGACCGTCCCCGAGCCGACAACAATGGGCGAGGCGTAGATCACCTCGACGCCGAGGCGATGAAACCCGAGGCACGCTCCCGCGATGTCGACGATCGCATCGGCGGCGCCCACCTCGTGGAAGTGCACCTGCTCGACCGGCTCGCCGTGCACCCTGGCCTCGGCCTCGGCCAGGCGCGTGAAGACCTCGAGCGCGCGTTCGGCCACCGGCTGGGGCAGGCCGCCGCCCAGGAGGATCTCGCGCACGTGGCGCAGGTGGCGGTTTGGCTGCTTCGCGGGGGTGCGCACCTCGACGCGCTTCGCGCGGAACGGTCCGCGGCGGACCTCGCTGACCTCGATGGTCACGCCCGGAAGGCCGAGCGCTTCAGGCAGCAGGGACAGCTCGGAAGCATCGAAGCCGAGGTCGACCAGCGCCGCCAGCGTCATGTCGCCACTGATCCCCGAGAAGGCGTCGATGAAGGCCAGCTTCATCGCTTCGCCCGCGCGTGGGGACGGGCGAGCCCCGTGACGTTGATCAGGTGCGCGGCGTACCCCGCGCCGAAACCGTTGTCGACGTTGACCACGGTGATCCCGGGCGCGCACGAGTTGAGCATGGCCAGGAGCGGTGCGAGCCCGCGGAAGTGCGCGCCGTAACCCACGCTGGTCGGCACCGCGACCACCGGACGGTCGAGCAGGCCCTGGACGACGCTCGGCAGGGCGCCCTCCATGCCCGCGACCACGATCACGACACGCGCGCGCTTGAGGAGCGGCATGCGCGCGACCAGGCGATGGAGGCCGGCGACGCCGACGTCAGCCACGCGGTCGACGCGCGAACCCAGGGCGGCCAGCGTCTCGATCGCCTCGTCGGCGACCGGCAGGTCCGCGGTGCCCGCGGACACGACCGC
Source organism: Candidatus Eiseniibacteriota bacterium (assembly GCA_046595725.1). Lineage (GTDB taxonomy): Bacteria > Eisenbacteria > RBG-16-71-46 > RBG-16-71-46 > DASYSL01 > JANPEF01. Next base: position 4,152 of record JBKJOC010000304.1, on the reverse strand, counting down.
GACGCGACCGCGCGGCCTTGGTGCCGCTCCGACCCTCACCGTGCGTGCGCCGTCGTGAATGCGCGCCCTGGGAAAGCGCGCCTTGAGCCGGGCGCGCGCCTCGGGGTCGACGCGGGTGACCAGCACGGGGCCGCCCCTGGCGATCAACCGCTCGACGATGCCCTGGATCTGCTGCGGGGTCTTGCCCTGGCCGAACACGACTTCCCCGTGCCCGAGACGGCGCCGACGGTCGTGATCGAGCGTGGCGTCGGCCATGCCGTCCTGCGCCGCCTCGAGCAGCGACTCGATCGCGGCCTCGAGCGGCACGCGGCCATGGCGCACTCCCGCCATCAGCTTCTCGGCCGGGGTCAGGGCCATCAGCCCTCCTGCGCGGCGAGCGACGCCGACTCGGCGGCGCCGTCGTCGCTCAGGAACGGATCGTCCTCGCCCGCGGACGCGGGCGTGGGGCGGAGGGCGGCGCGCGGTAAAAGCCCGGCGGGCAGGTCGGCGAGCCCCTGCTGCTCGAGCACGGCGAGGTAGTCGCCCGCCAGCGCCTCGAGCTCTCCCTGGGTCTCGATCTTCTGCCCCCGCTCCTTGAACGGCGCGGCGTTCGGCAGTCCCTTGACGTACCACGCCACGTGCTTCCTGATCTCGTGCGCGGCGTGACGCTCGGCCGTGATCGAGACCAGCAGGCGAAACTGGCGCACGAGCGCGCCCAACCGCTCGCGCGGCGTCGGCAGGGGCGGGGCGGGCCGGCCTTCGAGCAGCGCGCGAGTCTCGCGGAAGATCCAGGGATTGCCGAAGCTGCCGCGCCCGATCATGACCGCGTCGCAGCCCGTTTCCAAAAGCATGCGCCTGGCCTCCGACGCCGAGGTCACGTCGCCGTTGCCGACCAGCGGCACCGACACCTTGCGTTTGGCCTCGGCGATCACGTCCCAGTCCGCCTTGCCCTCGAACTTCTGCGCCCGCGTGCGAGCGTGGATCGCGATCATTGCGACGCCGGCCTGCTCGAGCAGTTGCGCGACCTCGACTCCGTTCCGGTGGTCATTGTCCCAGCCACAGCGGGTCTTCGCCGTGACCGGCAGGCTCGAGGCCTCGACCACCGAGCGCACCATGCTGCCGAGCAGCGGAAGGTTACAGAGCAGTGCGGCGCCGGCCTCGCGCGTGACCACCTTGTGCACGGGGCAGCCGATGTTGATATCGATGAAGTCGGGGCGCAGCTCGGGAGGGCGCGCCGAGACATAGCGCGCAGCCTCCGCCATCACGGCCGGGTCCGAGCCGAAGAGCTGGACGCCGACCGGCCGCTCCTCGGGGAAGAAATAAAGGTAATCAAGCGTCTTCTGGCTGCCGCGGATCAGGCCGTCCGAGGACACCAGCTCCGAGCACACCCAGGCCGCGCCCTGCTCGCGGCAGAGCAGGCGGAAGGGCGCGTCGCTCACGCCCGCCAGCGGCGCCAGGAAGACGGGAGCTTCAATCTCGATGTGCGCGATCTTCATCGAAGAGGTTCCGGGGCCAGGGCCGTTGCCAGGGATTCGGCGCGCATCACGTCGGCGAACGTCCGCCAGGGCCGCGCGGGGATCCCCTCGCGCTTGCACCACGGGGCGAGGTCGCCCTTGGCGTAGACGACGTCGGCCGCGCGCGCGCCGCAGCGATCCGACAGGCCGTCGCCGACAAAGACCCTGCGGGCGAACCCCTGCGCGCGCCGCGCCATCACGGCGCCCTTGCACGAGCCGCACTGCCCGCAGCCTTCGCCCGCGGGCGACCCGAACACCGGCGTGATCCGCCTGCCCTCGAACCGGAGGCCGTTCGCGCTCGCCTCCACGTCCTTGAGCCCGTTCCGGTCGAGGATGCGGCGGATATAGAGCAGGAGACCGTCCGAGGCGATCGCGACCTCGCCGCCGGCCTGTCGCGCGGCCAGGACGAACGCCGTGAAGGAGGGATCGATCGCCGCGTTCCGGTCGGCAAACTCCAGCGCTTCCGCCTCCGAGACCTCGGCCAGCGCGCACTCGGCCTCGAGGATGCCGCGCCCGCCCAGCGTCTCCTCGAACCAGCGATCGAGCAGCCCGCGCTGCGCGGCCTGGTCGGCGACGAAGCGCGAGAAGAAGCCGTTCCCCACGTCGGTAGAGGCGACGGTGCCGTCGAAGTCGCACAGGTAGAAGCTGGCGGGGATCGCCCGCGCAGGCGCTCCGTTCACGGGGTCAGGCCTCAGCGGGCGGTCAGGCGAACCAGCTCGCCCGGGGTCCGGGCGCGCCCGAGCAGGTCGAGCGCGCGCGCGAGTTGGGGATCCGACTCGATCGCGACCTTGAACGCGGCCTCGTCGCCGCGCACGCCGCCCATGCGGCGCGCCAGCTCGCGTCGCATGCCGCGCTCGAGGTAGGCGTGTTCCTGCGCGAGCTGCGCCTTCGTAAACGGCACCTTGGCCTGCTGCAGCACCCCCTCGAAGTCATGCCACATCGCGGGCGCGACCCGGGTCGGCGGGGCCTGGCCCTTGTGCTGCGCGGCGTAGCGCGAGGCGAACGTGAAGAACAGGCCCTTGCGCTCGACCTTGAGCGCCACGGGAAACAGCGTGTCCGGCTTGACGACCTGGTCGGGCGTGATCCCGCCGCCACCGTAGACGAGGCGCCCGGCCTTGGTGCGGAACGTCGGGCGCTTCGCCGAATCGACCGGGGCGGCGCCACCGTCGGTGCTGTCGGCGCCGAGTTCGAACGCGTCCTCGTCGGCGGCGTCGGAACCGTCGTGCGCCAGGCGATTCCAGGCGTCGCGATGAATCGAGCGCCCGCTCGGCGTGTAGTACTTCGCGGTCGTGAGCTTGAGCGCCGTGCCCTTGTCCTTGAGGTCGATCAGGCTCTGGACCGAGCCCTTGCCGAACGACGTCGTGCCGACCACCAGTCCACGGTCGAGGTCCTGGATTGCGCCCGCGACGATCTCTGCCGCCGAGGCGCTCCCGCCGTTGACCAGCACCACCAGCGGACGCTCGTCGTGCGCGCCCGCGGTCTCGGAAAAGATCTTGGTGTTCGAACCAGAGGCGCGTCCCTTGGTGAACACGACCAGGCTGCCCCTGGGGACGAAGTTCTCGACCACGTCGACCGCCTGGTTGAGCAGGCCGCCCGGGTTGTCCCGCAGGTCGAGCACGAGCGAGCGCGCACCCGACTTCTCGAGGCGATCAATCGCGGCCCGGACCTCGTCGCCGGTGGTCTCCGAGAACGAGGACACCCGGAGGTAGCCCACGCCCGGCGCGACCTCGAACGCGTAGGGCACGCTCTTGACGTGGATGATCTCGCGCCGAATCTCGACGTCGCGCGGCGGGTCGTCGTCGCGCGCCACCGTGATCGTGACCGGCGTGCCCTCGGGGCCGCGCAGGCGCCGCACGGCGTCCTCGGCGGAATAGCCGCGCGTCGACTTGCCGTCGATCTTCACGATCACGTCGCCGCTCTGGATGCCGAGCGAGTAGGCGGGCGTGCCCTCGACCGGCGAGATCACGGTCGGATAGTTGTCGCGGATCGAGATCACGATCCCGAGGCCCCCGAACTGGCCCTCGGTCAGCGTCTTGAGGTCGGCATAGTCGGCGCGGTCGAGGTACTGGCTGAAGGGATCGAGGCGCCGCATCATGCCGCCGATCGCGCCCTTGACCAGCTGGTCGGACTCGACGGGATCGACGTAGTTGCGCTCGACCTTGTCGAGCACCTCGACGAAGGCGTCGAGGTTCCGGTACGAGGTCTCACCCCGGGCGGGACTTCGCCCGGCGAGGAATCCGGCGCCGAAGAGCGCCACCAGCAGCGCTGCCAGTGCAAGGTGCTTGGGTCTCATGGGGCGAGAATACCACAGGGCTCAGGCCTTGCCGGCGAGCCCCAGCGCGGGTCCGAGGGCGTGCAGCACGAGGTCGCACGCGACGTGGCAGGCGATCGCCGCCTCGATGCCGCGCGTCCAGAACAGCCAGCCGCACAGCAGGCCCACGCCGCCGTTGAGGACCAGGACGAACGCAACCAGGAACGGGGTCAAGGTCCAGCCGAGCGCCACCACGTTGCCGAAGTGAAGCGCGCCGAAGACCAGCGCCGCGGCGGCATTCGCGATCCACAGCGCGGGAGCGCGCGGAACGACCCTCGTCAGCGGCACGGCGAGCGCGGACAGGAGGAACAGCCGCAGCAGGGTCTCCTCCGTGATCCCGGCGGCGAA
>JBKJOC010000402.1:0-2959 GCA_046595725.1 Candidatus Eiseniibacteriota bacterium | reverse complement strand
GATGAGACTTCGCGCGAAGCGCCGTGGCGCATCCCCGCCGTGGCGGCACGCCACTTGCCCCAGCCTGCCTTGGCGTCCCTCGGCCGAGGGGCTCGTCGTCCCCGGGGAGGATTCCCTGGTCCGTCCAACAAGGAGGTTTTCCCGCCATGCAAACCCGTCACATTCTCAAAGTCGCCACCCTCTCGCTCTCGCTGGCCGCGTTCTCCGGCTGCGCCACGGACAATCCTGTTTCCTCCTTGAGCGGCAGCGACGCGACCGCCCCCGGTGCGCCGACCAGCCTGGTCGCCGAGCTGCGTGGAAACGACCTCGTCCTGACCTGGGATGCGAGCGTCGACGCCGATGTCGCGGGCTATGACGTGTACCGCTACTCGCCGGATCCTGCGCGCGAGAACTCCTACGTCAAGGTCAACGGTGCCCTCGTCACCGACACCGAGTTCATGGTGATCGATGCGCCGAGCATCGCGTCGTGGTATCGCATCAAGGCGGTCGACTCGAGCGCGAACGCGAGCGCCGCCTCGGGCGCATTGTCGGCGACGGCGCCGGCGAGCAACACGAACAGCGGCATCCAGACGGCCGAGCCGGGCATCGAGCAGCAACTGCGTCCGTAGACCCGATCCCGATCCACGAAAAAAGGGGAGGCCGCCGCGAGGCGACCTCCCCTTGTTGCATGCTTCATCCCGGTCAGGGCAGGCGCACCAGCCTCGTGCGCGCCTCGGCGCTGCCCCAGCGCGCGTGGACGAAATAGAGCCCGGCGGGAGCTGAATTTCCGGCCTGGTCGAGGCCGTCCCACAGCAGCGCCGCATTGAAGCCGCGGGCGTCCTGCAACTCGAGCGTGCGCGCGAGGCGGCCGTTGACCGTGTAGAGCCGCACGCTGATGGGCGCGTCCGGGTCGCCTTGAGCGAGGTCGCCGTCGCGCGAGAACGTCAGGCGAACCGGACCTCGAGCCGGGTTCGGCGCGAGCGCGAATGCCAACCCACGCGCGCCTGGGATCGCCGCGGGCGCCGCCACCAGCAGGTTCGAAACACTGCCGCGCCGCAGGAAGTCGCGGTGCAGGGTCGGCCAGGGCAGGCGCGCGGCATCATACGTGTTCGGTCCCAGGTCGACCGCGCGCACGCGCTTGCTCAGATCGCCGAACACCATCTCGAGGCGCCCGTCGTGGTCCGGATCGCCCAGCGTCGGCGTCCCGGTCACCACGCCCTCGTAGGTGCGCGGCCAGGTGATCTTCTCCTCGCCGGTGGCATCGAGGATATAGATGGTCTTGGCGGTCGTGCCGACCGCGAGTTCGAGGCCCGGATCATCGTCCATGTTGCCGACCACGACGCTGCCGAGCACGTTGCCGGCGATTCCGTGCGGCCAGCCGGGCGCAAACGTGCCGTCGCCCCTGATGACGTAGATCGTCGGCCCGTCCGAGGCCACCGCGACCTCGAGCAGTCCGTCATTGTTCCACAGGTCGGCCAACGCCGGCGAGGAGCGGACCGCCCCCGCGACAGTGACCGGCCAGTTTGCGAGCGTGCTGCCGTCGTAGTGGAAGGAGTGCACTTTGGCGTCGTTGCAGCCGACGACGATGTCCGCAGGGCCATCGTGATCGACATCGCCGACCGCGGGAGAAGAGTAGATCTCGCCGCCGAGCTGGATCGGCCAGCCGGGCGGAGTCGTACCGTCGCCATGCCAGACGTAAAGCGTCGAGTCGTAGGCGCCGACCACGATCTCGGCGAGCCCGTCGCCGTCGAAGTCGTGCAGCGCCGGCGTCCCGTAGATTGCGGCGCCGACGTTCTTGGGCCAGCCGGCCTGGACCTGGCCCTGGGCGTTGAGGACGTAGACGTTGCCGGTCTCGGTCGCGACCACGCACTCAAAGCCCGGGGCCGCGACCAGGTCGGCCACGGCAGGTCCGCTGTAGATTGCGCCCGCGAGCTGGATCGGCCAACCGGCGACGCTCGTGCCATTGCCACGCACTGCCCACAGCTTGCCGGCGTTCGTGCCGACGAGGATGTCCTGCTGCCCGTCGAGGTCGACGTCCCAGACCGCGGGATTCGAGTTGATGCTCGCCAAAAGCGGGACGGGCCAGCCCGGGATCGTGTCGCCATTGGCGGCCCCGACCGCGAGCAGCTTGCCATCGCTCGCGCCGACCACGACCTCCTCGTCGCCGTCACCGTCGACATCGACGAGCGCGGGCGAGGTCGTGCACTGCCCGCCGAGGACGTCGACCCAGGAGGTCGGCGGATCGGTCAGCAGGCGATTGACGTTGAGCCGCGATCCCATCGCTCCCATGAACGCCGGGTTGAGCGCGTCGATGTTGTCGCCGGTGTCACGCAGCCGCAGCAACATGCGGCCCGGGCTGTAGGGCAAAAGCCCGAGCGAGCGTCGATAGCCCTGGAAGAGCGCGACCGCCCCCGCCACGAAGGGCGCGGAGAACGAGGTTCCGCTGCCAGTGGCGTAGCCCGGCGCGTAGTGGTTCGACCACGTCGAGTACACCGCCTCGCCCGCGGCGGAAACGTCGATCCACGATCCGAAGTTCGAGAACGACGCGCGCTGGTCCATGATGTCGGTGGCGGCGACGTCGACACAGTCCCCGCGCATCGACAGGTAGTTCGTGGCCTGGCTCGACGTGTTGTCATTGCCGGCAGCGTCGCACACGGTGGTGCCCTTGCTGATCGCGTTGGCGACCGCGACCTGGAGCGCGATCAGGTTGCTGTTGGACCACGAGCAATTGACGACCAGCGCGCCCTTGGCGGCGGCGTAGTTGATCGCCTGCGCGGCCCACGTCAGGTCGACGACGCCCGTCACGCCATTGTCCCAGCCAATGCGCAGCGGCAGGATCTTCGCCTTGAAGGCCGTCCCGGCGATGCCGACTCCGTTGTCGGTGCGCGCGCTCGCCATGCCCGCGCACCGACAACGGCGTCGGCATCGCCGGGACGGCCTTCAAGGCGAAGATCCTGCCGCTGCGCATTGGCTGGGACAA
>JBKJOC010000312.1:0-2903 GCA_046595725.1 Candidatus Eiseniibacteriota bacterium | reverse complement strand
TCGTTCGACGCCCTGTTCTCGCCATCGTTGCCTGTACCAGCGCCGTCTTGCTGGCCAGTGCCGCGCCGCTGCTCGCGGCGCCGACGATCGACGGCAATATCGACGACATGATCGCCTATGCCAACTCCCTGCATGACGCGGGAACGGGCTGTGGCCTCTACATCACGGACAAGCCGGATGTGAACGGCAATCCGACGCCTGAGACCATCTACACCGATCTCAAGTTCATCCCGTGCCCGCAGCCGCAGCCGGCGCAGAACACCCACTGGGTGAACGGGTACGAGATCTTCTATCACGTCCTCGCCTATACCCCCGGATCGACCACGCTCTACTTGGGCATTCGCTCCGAGGGATTCATCGGCGACGTGGACGGCAACAACAATCCGGACAACTCGGGCGGCGGTGCCTGCAATCCCCGGGATAACATCATTGAGCCGGCAGGCATCGCGGATAGCGAGCAATACTCCTGGAGCTTCGACCTCAATTGCGACGGCGCCACGGACGGCACGATCCGCCTCCAGGACAACGTCATCTCGGGCGTGGGCACGATGGCCGGCGTCACCGGCACGTTCGCCTACCGCCAGGGTGGCGCAGCCTCGGGCAAGGACCTCGAAGTCCAGATCAACCTGCCCGCTCCCTTGCCGAGCTCGTTCAACTACGAGAGCGTCGAAGCCGGCAACAACGCCGACGGCCTTTCCGAGGACCGCTCGCTGGGTGGACCCTGCGCGGCCGTCCCGTCGATCAATGTCCTCAAGTCGGCGGAGCCGATCACGGTCTGCGTCGGCAAGAAGACCCGTTTCACGATCACGATCCAGAACACGGGCCAAGCGGCGCTTTCCGTCGCCGCGGTCGACTCGCTGCCTGCCACGCTGACTTACGCTGGCGGCCTCACGAGCACCTGCGGCGTGGGCGCCCCGTCTGTCAACGGCAGCGTCCTCACGTTCCCGGCATTCAACCTCGCCGCGGGCGCGAACTGCACGATCAGCTTCGACGCCGAGGCGAGCCTGCAGTGCTTCGGCACGGCGACGAACGCCGTCCACGTCACGGGAATGTTCACCTCCCTCTGCATCAAGGAAGGCGGCTCGATCTCGGTCGAGGCACGTGCCGAGTTCCCGGTCGTCTGCCAGTCGCTGCCCTGCGTCGAAGTCACGGCCAGCGGCCCCCCCGCGGCCTGCCCCGGCGCGCCGGTGACGATCTCGGGCACGGCGAAGAACTGCTCGCTCGATCCTGAGACCATCGTGGTGACGGTCAACGGCACCCAGGCCTACAGCAACACGGTCGCCGCAGGCGCCACCATCCAGTGGAGCCTCGAGACCACGATGCCCGCGCAGTGCGCGGTGGGCCAGAACTCGACCTTCGCGGTCTCGGCCACCGGCACCAGCACTTGCGGCGTCGACACCAAGACGACCTCGGTGCCTGTCCGCTGCAAGGACAAGCCGTGCGTCGAGCTGACGGCGAATCGCAACCCGGCCTCGGCCTGCCCGGGGGACCAGATCACGGTCTCCGGCACGGTGAAGAACTGCTCGATCGACCCCGAGACCATCGTGGTCACGATCAACGGCGAGCAGGCCCTTAACCAGGTCGTTGCAGCCGGCGCGACGGTCGACTACACGAAGAACTTCGTCATGCCGGCCTGCACGGCCGGCCAGGCGGTCCCGTACAAGGTCATCGCGACGGCCACGGGCGAGTGCCCGCCGGTCGCCTCGAAGACCATCGACCTGTCGGTCCTGTGCAAGAACCCGCCCTGTGTCGCCCTGACGGACGTGGCCGCCAACAAGGCGTCGGCGTGCCCGAACGAGGCGATCGTGGTCTCGGGCAAGGTGACCAACTGCGGCACCGACTCGGCGACCTACACGGTCACCGTCGGCGGCGTCCAGGTGTTCACCGGCACGCTGGCTCCGGGCGCGTCGCAGAACTTCAGCCGCGACGTCACGATGGGCGCCTGCGTGGCCGGCAACAACGTCACGTGGGACATCGTCGCGAGCGCGGTCAACAGCTGCGGCAACGACAGCAAGAACGCCTCGGTCTCGGTCCGCTGCAAGGACCTGCCGTGCGTCGAGCTGGTTGCCAACCGCAATCCGGCTTCGGCCTGCCCGGGTGACCAGGTCACGGTCTCCGGTACGGTGAAGAACTGCTCGCTCGACCCCGAGACCATCGTGGTCACGATCAATGGCGAGCAGGTCCTCTCCCAGGTCGTCGCTGCCGGTGCGACGGTCAGCTACTCCAAGAACTTCGTCATGCCTGCCTGCACCGCCGGACAGTCGGTGGACTACGCGATCGTCGCGATCGCCACCAACGACTGCAACCTGAACGGTCAGCGCAAGGATGCGACGGTCTCGGTCCTGTGCAAGAACCCGCCGTGCGTCCTGCTCACGGACGTGGTGGCGAACAAGCCGGCGGCCTGTCCGGACGAAGCCGTTGTCATCTCGGGCAAGGTCAAGAACTGCGGCACCGACTCGGCGACCTACACGGTCACCGTCGGCGGCGTCCAGGTCTTCACCGGCACGCTCGCTCCGGGCGCCGAGCAGGCGTTCAGCCGCAACGTCACGATGGGCAGCTGCGTGGCCGGCAACAATGTCACGTGGCAGGTCGTCGCGAGTGCGGTCAACAGCTGCGGCAACGACAGCAAGAACGCGTCGGCCTCGGTTCTCTGCAAGGCCGGCCCGTGCGTCGAAGCCAGCGCGCTGTGCAATCCTTCGAGCGCGTGCCCCGGCACGCCGATCACGGTGACGGGATCCGCGAAGAACTGCGGCCTCGAAGCCGAGGACATCACGATCACGATCGAGGGCCAGTCGCAGACCTTCCCGGGCATTGCGCCGGGACAGTCGGCGAGCTGGAGCCGCACGATCGCGCTTCGTGAGTGCACGGCGAACGAGAATGTCGCGTTCAACGTGTCGGCGACG
>JBKJOC010000221.1:0-5057 GCA_046595725.1 Candidatus Eiseniibacteriota bacterium | reverse complement strand
GATCATCCTGATCCCGATCATCGGCAATCTCGCCGAGCACCTGGTCGCGCTCCAGCTCGCGCGCAAGAACCAGATGGACTTCGCGATCGCCGTCTCGCTCGGCTCGGCGACCCAGGTCGCACTGTTCGCCGCGCCCGTGCTGGTCTTCCTCTCGCTCGCGCTCGGCCACCCGCTGACGCTCGTCTTCACCCCGTTCGAGGTGCTCGCCGTCGGGCTCGCCGCCCTGGTGGCCGCGCTGATCGCGATCGACGGCGAGTCGAACTGGCTCGAGGGCGCGCAACTGGTGGCGACCTACTTGATCCTGGCGATCGCATTCTTCTTCCTGCCGACCGGCTCCCTGCCGGGCCATCCCTGAGTCCGATGACGCCCGGGTTTCATTTCGGGGCGGCCGGCTGAGCCCGGAACCGACTCCGGCGGGAGCCCCGGCGGTAAACGAAAAGGGGCCCGCGCGCGACTCCCATGCCGAGGATTTGGCACTCGCGCGACGCGCGGCCGCCCGGGACGAGGCGGCCTGGCGTACCATCTACGAGCGCACGAGGCGCCGGTTGTTCGCCCTCCTGGTCTACCAGGTCGGGGACCGGGAGGAAGCGCTCGAACTCCTCCAGGACGTCTACCTTCACGCTTTCCAAGGTCTCGCGCGCTACCGCGGCGACGGCCCGCTCGAGGCCTGGCTCGCCATCATGGCGATCCGCCGCGCGCGTGACTGGAAGCGCAAGATCATGCGGCGAAGGCGGCACGAGAAGGATGACGAGGAGATCGGCCGGAACCTCGAAGCTGCCGGCCCGCGGGGCGAGGATCCGAGCGCGCACCCGCTGCGGCTCGTGCTCGACCGTGCGCTCGAGGCCCTGCCCGAGCGCCAGCGCGCCGCCTTCCTGCTGCGCGAAGTCGAGGATCTCTCGTTCCGTGACGTGGCCGAGGCGCTGGGGGTGAATGAGGCCACGGCGCGCGTCCATCACCTGCGCGCGCGCCGCGCGCTCAGGGAACTGCTCAAGGATGCTCCCGGCGCGGTCGGCTTCGTGGGCGAGGGGGATTTCGGATGAGCGATCTCTTCAAGGATCACAAGCCCGAGCTGTCGGAGGACGAGGATCGTCGCCTCTGGCAGCGCGTGCGGGCCATCCCCGGCGAGGCCGAAGGCGCGCGCTTTCGACCGGCGCGGGCGCCCTGGTGGCGCGCGCTGTGGGCGATGCCGTCCGTGCGCTACGGCGCCCCGGCGTTCGCGGTGCTCGTGGCGGCGGTGATCTGGGTCACCGAGCGCGCCCCCTCGCCCACCCTCAATGCCGAGTCCCGCCGCGAAGCCGCACGCACGGCCTCGCTGCCGCCCGAAGCCCAGGACGCGCCGCTGCCGCAGTCGAACCCGGCACCCGCACGGGATCCAATCGTCACCGCGCCGTCGGCGGTTGCGATCGAGCCTCTGCCCGCGGCCAGGAAGTCCGCGGCAAAGCCGTCCGCGGCACATCAAGACCACTCCAGCGCGGAATCGAAGAACCAGCTCGCCGTCCTCAAGGACGACGCGTTGCGTCAAGACGAACGCGCAGCCGGCGCCGCGGCCGAGCAGGGCGCCCAGGCAGCGAAGCCGGAGGCCACCGCCCCGGCGCCGACGATGGGAACGGTCGCCCAGGAGCTCCATGTGCGGGGCGGGCGCGGCGAAGAAGGCTTCGCCCAGCCGCCGGCGGTCGCGTATCGCGAGAGCGGACCCAAGGCGAACCGCTCGCTCTCGAGCGATCGAATCGCCGACCGCCTCGCGCAGGGATCGCTTCCCGATGCAGCGGACCTGGACGTCCATCCCCTCATCCTGCAGGCGGTGGGCTCGGCGGCGCTCGTGGGGGACGCGCCTTTCCCCCTGGGCGTCGGTGAGCGGGGGGGACTGACCGTGGCGATCGATGTCATGGGCGCGGGCCGGATCGGGGCGAGCGTCTGGCCGGTCGCGGAATTCGAGAAGGAGGCCCGGCCGCGCGCGCGCGCGCGTGTTCCGTCCTACGACACCTTTGAGGACGCGCCGCCGCGGCTCCAGGCCGCCGTGCTTGCCTTCGCGCTCGAGCGCGCGCTTGCCCGGCCGGCGTCGGTGCCGCGCGACCGGATCGGCGCGCTGTTGAGCCGCGCGCGCCAGGTGGTTCGCCGCGCCGACGCCTCCACGCGCCCCGGTGCCGAGCGCCTCGTGCGCATGATCGAAGGCGCGCTCCTGGCCTGGCCTACCCCCTAGGGCAGGCGCGGAGGCACGACCGGCGTGGGGGGCGGGATCATCACCCGCGTCGAGTCTTCCGGCGCCTGCTTGAGCTCGACCCGCAGATCTCCGTCCACCCCGAATCGCAGGTACTCCGGCCGCACCAGGAGCTCGGGGCGGAACGCGACCGCCACGACGCGCACCTGCTCCTGCTCGTAGACATCGGCGAACGAGACCGGGAGCTCGAAGTCGGGCAGCAGGTCGGCAGGCAGCCGGATCGCCACGCCCTTGGTTCCCAGGCGCCTTAGGCGCGCGACCATGCTGTCGGGCTTCATCGCGATCCCGCACTTGCCGAACTTGTTCTGCTCGACGAAGACGTCGCGCACCTTGCGCCACGAACGTTCGTCGAGATCGAACGAAAGCCGGAGCTTGTCCCGCCTGAGCGTTGGTTCCCCCCGGATCTTGCCGTCAACGAGCGTGAACCGGATCGTGGCGTGCGCCTCGTGCGTGAGCGGGCGCACCGAGCCCGACAGCACCTGTTTGGTCTCGAACTCGTGGCAGATCACCGAGGCCATCTTGCTCGGGTCCCACTTCGCGGCAAAGGTCGCGACCCCGCCGCCCGAGCTGATGCGCACCGGCAGCGTCACATCGAGTCCGTCCGGCGGCTGGAAGCGCACTCGCGGTTCGCCCGGCGTCTCGAGCCGCCCCTTGAGGTGATTGACGTGGATGTCGACCAGGATATGTCCCGCCGTGACGTTCGCGCCCAGGAACTTGACCTTGATCGTCTCGTCGATGGTCTCGTGGATGCCGGGGCGGAAGTCGACGTCGGCGCCCCGGCGGTAGCGGCGCGCCATCCGGTACGCCAACTCCGCCAGCACCGAGCGCGGGGTGATGATCACGAGGTCGCGGTCGGTCAGGAGGACGGCGCGCCAGAGCGTGTCGCGGGCCGCGAACGAGCGCACGCTGTCGCCCAACGCATCGATGGTCTCCTGATCGAAGCGCAACCCGCGGGGAGTATGGTCCGGCACCGACCACGAGCGGAGCGGGGCCTCCGGCCCGACCACGGAACTGTCGGACTCGGGCAGGAGGCGCAGGCTGACCACCAGGCGGTTCTCGAGCGAGATCACCGAGGCGAGGCGGATGGCCAGGGGCAGGTGGACCTCGGGCAGGTCGATGTCTCCGGTGACGGCAGGCACCATGAGGTCCTGCTCGATCTTCAGTGGAAGGTGAAAGGTCGACTGTAACGTGTTCCACTCCTGCACCTTCTGCAGGCCGAAGTATCGTACCGCGGGGTTCGTCAGGGCCCGCAGCGTGGTCGGACCGGCGCGCTGGACGCGGATGTCCGTGATCTCGAGCCGGGGCGTGAGCTGCCCCGTGCTGTCGTTGATGCCGGCGATTCCGAGCCGCCCTTCGAGCACGAGGTCGGCATAAAGCGCCGAGTCGCTGGCGAGCGCGCCGCGGCCGGTCAGCGTCACCAGGGCGAGGCCATCCTGCAGGTCGACCCGCACCGAGTCGAGTCGCGCCACGTAGCGCCCATTTGCGAACTCCTGGCGGAACGGCATCGACGACTTGATCACCTTCTGCAGGAAGTCCTCGCGCACCGCGATCGTGACGTCGCTGGCGGGCAGGAGCGTGCCCTGGGAGCGGCGCTCGAGGTAGCGCCTCAAGGCGGCGGCCTGCGCGCTGCGGCGCGCCTGCTCGATTGCGTGCGGCGTCCCGGCGCCGGTACGTTCGAGGATCTGGCGCGAGGCCAGCCCCCCGAGCAGGAGACCCACGGCCGCGAACAGCGCGATTGAAAGTCCGAGGATGAGGAGGAGGCGTCGCACCCGTGCAGCATGGCACAGGTGGGAGGCGGGAGTTAACCCCCGGTGGGCGGGGCGAAGACGAAGGGCACGTCGAAGATGAAGCGGGATTCGGTCGAGGCCGGGAAGCGCCACTCCCGCGCCTGCCCGACGACGCAGCCATCGAGATCCGCGTCCCCCAGGGTCGAGCGCACGACCGTGGCCTCGCTCACGCTGCCGTCGCCCGCGACCGTGAGGCGGACCACGAGCTGGCCGCTCGCGCCCGCGCGCTTGGCGAGCAGGCGGTTGTAGCAGAACCGCACGGCCGCGGCGTGGCGCTGGACCACCGCCATCAGCGCGCCCGCGGTGCGGCCCTCGGCGGCCGCATCGCCGCCGCCGGCAACCGGCGCTGGCGCCGCGATGCGCACCTGCGCGCGCCCCACGCCGCCGCCACCGCCGCCACCCCCGGCTCCCGCGCCCGCCGTCCCGCGCCCGCCGACGCCGCCCTGGTCGGCGCGTCCGAGGATCTCGTCGACCCCGCCCAGGTCCGCGCCCGAGCGCGCGCGCGCGCCCGCCGTGCCGGTGCGGCGCTCGACGCCCGAGCCGGGAGCGCCCTGGCGCAGCGCATTGCCGCCGCGCCCGCTCGCGACCACGCCCGTGAAGTCGCCCACGATCCGGTCGACCTCGGCCAGCGCGCCAGTGGCGCCGAGCTGCTGCGCGACCCCGGCAGCGACCGCCGCGCCCCGCGAGCCCGCGCTGCTGTTCCCGCCGCCGCCGCCGCCGCCACCACCCGGCTCATTGCCCGGGACGCCGCGCGAGCCCGAGGGCGGAGCCTGGCGCGTGATGCGCGGCTCGGGGAGCCTCTCGGCGATCTTCTCGGGCGCCTGATCCCCGGCGCGCGGGGCGATGCTCGAAGGCGGGACGAGGCTCCTCTCGGGCCGCGAGAGCTTTGCCAGGTCCGAGCTGTTGAGCAGGAGGCGCGTCACGCGCTTGGGGAGCTGGTCGAGGGTCAGCGACTCGATCGGCCGCGGCGGCGTCTTCCACACCAGCCAGAGGAACAGGGCCCCCAGCGTGAGGAAGAACAGGTGGCTGTAGAGCGCGGGCTTGTCGAGCGA
>JBKJOC010000194.1:0-5311 GCA_046595725.1 Candidatus Eiseniibacteriota bacterium | reverse complement strand
GTCAGCGGATGAACCGCGCCCTGGGACGACGGCGACTGCGTGCTCACGTTCTCGCGGCGCGTCCGGGTCGCGCGCGAGTAGCGCGACAGCCCGTCGGAGGTCGCGATCCAGACATCGTCGCCGTTGAACTCGATCCCCCAGATGTCGTTGTCGAGCAGCCCCGGAGTGCCGCCCGGGACCGTCTCCGCGAAGTGATCGAGCCGCGTGTTGAGCGTGGGATCGGTGAAGACGTCAACGCCAAGGCGCGCGTATCCGACCCACATCTCGAATCCGGGTCCGGGCGCAAACGCGATCGCGCGCACCTGGGGACCGCTCATCGCCTGACCACCCTGCGGGCTGAAGTTCGTCCGGCTCTCGTCCGTGCCGATCCGGTTGATCCCGATCGGCGTGATCACGGCGAGCGACGGCGTGTCGAGGCCGAAATAGCGATTGCCCGCGTTGTCGAGCGCGCTCGACCAGACGTAAGTGTTGCGCGAGTCGGCGCCGGGCTCGGCCGGATCGTAGTAGTGAACGAATGAAGGCGGCTCGATGCTGCCGTCGATCCGCGCGATGCCGACCCCCCACTGGCCGGCCCAGACCCTGCCGTCGCGGTCGGCGAGCAGGCCGAAGATGTCGGACGGACCATAAAAAGTGGTGTCGACCGAGATCGGGCCGATCGGAAGGTAGCTGCGCCAGTTCGTGCCGTCGAAATGCGAGACACCGCGATCGCGCGTCGAGAACCACAGCGTCGAGCCGATGAGTTGCATGCCCTGCACCCAGTTTCCCGTCGGCCCGGGCGCCCGAGAGTAGTTCCAGCTCGATCCGTCCCAGCGCCACAGGCCCTCGATGTTGCCGGCCCAGATCGTTCCCGCGGGGTCGACGTCGGTCCACGCGCTGGCCGGGAAGTCGCCGCCCAGGACGACCCAGCTCGATCCGTCCCAGCGATGGACGCCGTTGGTCGCGCCCGCGAAGAGCTGCCCGCCACGCGCGGTGAGCGTCGCAGCCCCCGCAGAAAGCCCGGACTCCTCGAGCGTCCACGTGCCCATCTGGCCGCCACGGTAGACGTCTCCCCCCGCCAGCGCCCACACCTCGCTGCCGAAGCCCGCGACGAACGTGACGGTGAGGTTCGAAAGTCCGGAGATGCGCCGCTGCCAGATCACGCCCTCGTCGGTCCTGGTCACGTAGACGCCGTTGTTGGTCGCCACGTAGGTCGAGTCGGAGACGTGGGCGATGCTGTTGATGACGTCGGATGCGAACGGCGACGGGTTCACTCCATCGGGCCACACCGCGACCAGCGTGAAGCCCTCGAACAGCGCGAGGCCGCGCCGCGTCCCCACCCACATGCCGATGGAGGAGGATTCGAGCGCGATCACCGAGTCCGAGGGCAGGCCGTCGAAGGTCGAGAGCGTGCGCCAGGTCCCGCTCGAGGACAGCACGCTCACGCCGCGGCCACGCGTCGCGAACCAGGTGTTGCCAGTCGCGTCGACCTCGACCTCGGCCACGTTGTTCGAGCCCAGCCCGCCGGTCGCCTTGGCGTAGCGGGTGAAACGCCCGCTCGCCGGGTCGAAGCGATGCAGGCCGAGGTCGGAGGCGGCCCACACGCCACCGGCGACGGCGCGCACGGAGCCGAGCCGGTTCGCGTTGTTGAAGGTGTCCCAACGCGCGGCGAACGCCGGTAGGGCGAAGCTCACCGACCCCAGCAACATCAGCCCGAGGGCACAGCAACGAATCAGGAAAGGCAGCATGAATGGATCTCCGTGCGCGGGAGGGCGTCCGCGCGTCACGGGGTGAGGAGCATCGAGGCCGTCTGGCCCAGGACATCCATGATCCGGAGGCGCCAGACCATAAAGGCCGCCTCCCACACGATCTTGTTGTTCATCTTGGAGACACCCGCCCGGCGGTCGACAAAGGTGATCGGGATCTCCACGATTTTGAACCCTTTTCGCCAGATCTTGTAGCTCATTTCGATCTGGAAGGCATATCCGTCCGACTTGACCTGGTCCAGGTTCACGGCCTCGAGCGCCCTCCGCCTGAAGCACTTGAACCCACCGGTCGCGTCCCGGACCGGAAGGCCGGTGATGAGGCGGGTGTAGACGTTCGCCGAATACGACAGGATGAGCCGCGACAGCGGCCAGTGGACCACCGTGACCCCGTCCAGGTAGCGCGAGCCGAGCACCACGTCATGGTCCTGGATCACCCGCAGGAAGTCGCCGATCGAGGCCGGGTCGTGCGAGAAATCCGCGTCCATCTCGAACACGTACTGGGCGCCCTGCGCGAGGGCGTAGCGAAAGCCTGCCACGTAGGCCGAGCCCAGCCCGAGTTTCCCCGGGCGGCTCAGGAGGTGGACGCGCGGGTCGGCCGCCTTTCTCTCGGCGACGTAATCGCCCGTGCCGTCCGGCGAGTTGTCGTCGACCACGAGCACGTGGAGACCGTATGGCAGCGCGAGCAACTGGTCGAGCATGCCCCCGATATTGTCGCGCTCATTATAAGTCGGAATGATGACGAGATGTTCCATGTCAGCCTGCCGCCCTCCCCGAGGCCAGGTCAGAGCGCTCGCCCTGCCTTCGTCTCTCCCACAACGCGGGCACCACGAACAAGAGGACGATGAGCACGAATGCGACGATCGAGATCCACAGCCCGCGCTCGAACGCCGGATCGTGAAACTCCCAGACCACGGCGTGGCGACCTGCCGGGACGGCGACCGCGCGCAGCATGTAGTCCGCCACAAGGGGCTTCGCCGCCTTGCCGTCGATCGTCACCTTCCATCCGGGGAACGCCAGGTCCGAGAGACGCAGGATCGAGGGGCCCGGCGTGTCGGTCGTCAGCCTGACCTGGTTGAGGCCATACTCGTCGATCGCCACCGTTCCGCCCGGAACCGGCCGGATGCCGGGATCCTCGGACAGGAGCGTGACCAGAGCGGGGTCGCTCGCGGGATCGGTGTAGAGCGCGAGTTGCTGCGCCTCGGGCACGACGCGATAGGTGGGCACGAGGGTGGCCCGCGGCAGCGCGCCCGCGAACTCGTAGACGATGTCCTGCTGCCCACGGAAGACCTCGGTCAGGCCCGTGGACGGCGGCAGCACGCCCGGGTAGAGGACGTAGCGCACATTGAGCAGCCGCCACGCGATCGGCGTCTGGAAGGCACGACCGCTGTCGGCGTCGAGGAATGCCTGGTAGAGCTTCGTCTTGGCGGCGTGGTAGCCGCCTAAGCTGGCCAGCCCGAAGCCGGCATAGCGGTTCGACTGGAACTCGCGCACGGGCAGCACCCGGAACTCGGGCTGCGACTTCTTCTGCGCGACCAGGAAGTCGATCACGTCGTCGCGCTCGCTCGCACTGGTCAGCGCGCTGGGCGAGCCCAGCACCGGGGCCATCAGGCGCGTGTCGACCGGTACCAGGTCGAGCAGCGTGACCACTCCCACCAGGGCGATCGCCAGCACCGGCTTGATCCAGCCCTTGAGCGCGGCGAACATTCCCCCGAGTGCCACCAGCGCAAGGAACGTGACGCGCAGGAGGTCCGAGGCGAACGCGCGGTAACCGGCGTCGATCGCCGGCGGCGTCATGTCCGGTCGCGAGGCGCGCGCGGCCTGCGTGTAGGCGTCGCGCCAGGTGTCCCCGCCTAAGGCGGAGAAAAGTCCGAGCGCGGCCAACCCGAGCAGGACACCCGTCCAGCGCAGCATGCGCGGGCGCCGCGCGGGATCCGATGCCGCCTCGGCCAGCGCGGTGAGCCCGAGCCCGGCAAGGACCGCGACGGCGAGTTGCAGCAGGATCAGGATCATGACGGGCACGCGGAACTTGTTGAAGTACGGCAGGTGATCGAACAGGAAGTTGTAGAGCGCGCTGTGCTTGCCGAACGCCACCAGCAGCGCGAACACGGCCAGCACCAGGAGGAACGAGACCTCGAAGCGCCGCCGTCCCGCCGCGATCGCCAGGAACGCGCACAGGAGGATCGCCAGTCCCATGTAATTCGGGAAGTCGGTGAACGGCATCGAGCCCCAGTAGGTTCCGCCGCCGAACCCGAGCGCCCCCGGCACGAGGAAAGTGAGGGTCTCGATCGGTCCCAGGGACCAGCCCGTCGCATAGGCGTAGCTCACGCCCCCACCGGCCCCGCTGGCGCGGATCGAGTGCTGCGCGTACTCGCGGATCGGCAGCGAGAAAAACGCTGACAGCGCAAAGCCCAGTGAGAGCGCGACCCCGAGCTTAAGCGCGCGGATTCCGGCCTGGCGCGCACCGTCCGGCGCGGACACGCGGCGCCCGAACTCGAAGAGTGAGAGCAGCGCCATTGCCAGCCAGCCGTAGTACGCAATCTGGACGTGCCCGCGCAGCAACTGGAAGCCCACCAGCAGCGCGAGCGTGGCGGTGTCCTGCCAGCGCGCGTGCCGCCAGATGCGCGATGTCAGCCACAGCATCCACGGCAGGTAGGCCTCGTTGACCATCTGGCTGCCGTGCCCGTGGGCGCCGTTGGCGACCAGGTTGGGCGTCGCCATGAACGCGATGCCCGCCACGATCCCCCCCGCCATCGAGGCGCCCCAGTGCCGCGCGAGCACGAACGTGCCGAGGCCGGCCAGGAAGTAATAGAGCAGCATCCAGGAGACGTCGGGTAGCGGCAGCGCCTTCTGGACCAGGGCGACCGGCCAGTCGGGTGGATAGATCAGAGGGTTGTACGCACCCGAGGCGAAGGAGGGCATGCCCGCGAAGACGTAGGGATTCCACAGCGGATACTGCCCCGCCTTGAGCGACTGCTCGCCCATGCGCACGAAGCCGAGCGGTGCGGTGGCGTCAGGCGAGACGATGGTCTGCCCGCCGAACACGATCGCGCGGAACACGACGCACAGGACGATGAAAAACGTCAGGCCCGCCCACAGCAGGGGACGCGGCTTGGGCCCCGTGCGCGCGGGGCGCTTGAGGGCGTCGCGGGCGGCGGATTTCGAGCCCTCCGGCTTCCTGCTCATCGAGCGCTGCGGGGGAGTTCAGAGTTCATGGGCCTCTTGATCCTCCCGGAAAAGTGCCAGGTCCTCGTCGGTCACGCGGCCTCTCGACTCCTTCGCGGCCAGCGCCGCGCCTAGCAACCCGTCCAGCCTTGCGGCGAGACGGTCCCAGTCGTGCGGTCGCGCGCGCGCGCGCACGGACTCGGGATCGACCGGAAGCTCCAGCCTCTCCAGCACCGCGCGCTCGAACGCCTCGGGCGTCTCGGCGAACGAAAGCCCCGCCCCGTCGGCGTGGGCGTCGGCGATGGGCGAGGCGACGATGGGCCGACCCGCAGCCCAGTACTGGTAAAGCTTGTTCGGGTTGATCCCCACCGTGTAGGGATCGCCCGCGCGAAACGGGATGAGGGCGA
>JBKJOC010000120.1:0-4398 GCA_046595725.1 Candidatus Eiseniibacteriota bacterium | reverse complement strand
GAACTCCAACTTGCCCAGCAGCAGGTGATCCTCGCCGCCTTTGTCGATCGGCAGCGTCGGGATCGCGCGCGCGCCGCCGATCTCGAAGCGGCGCTGACGCGGCACGTTCGCGGCGGCGGCGCCGGCTTCGAGCTGCGTGTAGGCCTTGACCGATCCGCCCAGCCGCAGCGCCTTGGCCAGCACCGCGCGCACGCGCCAGCGCTCGAGGGTTGCGCCGCGGGCCTCGACCAGTGCTCCGAGCTCCCAGTCGAAGCGGTAGAACCCGAGGCTGCCGAACGGCTCGGTGTAGCGGTCCTGCGCCGCCGCGGTGTTCGGCGGGAGTTGATCCGCCTTGGTCCGCAACGTCCAGTCGTTGACGAGCGGCATCGCCTCCTCGTCGGCGTGCCGGATGCCGCCCTGAAGCCGCACGTCGCCGCGCCACAGCGTCAGCATCCCCTCGAAGCCGCGCTGCTCGTAGAGGCTCGACGAGTTCTTGCCGGTCACGAAGGCATCGAGGTTGAAGAGTCGCGTCGTCGCGTGCTCGGGCGCGAACGGCACGCTGGCCCGCGCGTACTGGAGTTCGAGGTCGAGCCGCGTCGTGCCCGGGACGATCCGGCCGCGCTCGACGAGCGTGCGTCTGCGCGCGGGGCCGCGATGGAGCAGCGTGCGCCTGTAGCCGAATGCATAACGCCCCTCCTTGTTCGAGAACCCGTAGGTTCCGCCGGCCTCGAGCCAGCCGGACGCGGGAGAACCGACCCGGCCGCTGGCGCCGGCGATCCAGCCTTCGGCGCGATGGAAGCCCAGGAGCGGCGAGAGTCCGAGGCCATTGCGGCGTCGCGGCAGCACGGGCGGGCGCGTAAGCGCATAAAGCGCGAGCGTGTCGAGCCCGGTCGTGTCAAACGTCACGCTCTGGCTGCCGTAGGAGACGTCCGTCGAGTCCGCGAGGCCCCGCAGGAAGTCGTCGAGCGAGTCGGCCGGCGCTCCTTGCGCGCTTGCCGACTGCGCGGAGAAGGCGAGCCCCGCAGCGCACGCACAAGCCAGAAACCAGCGCGCGCTCACTTGCGCCCCGCCGCGAAGATCGCGTCGTCGATCCCCTGGTTGATCTTCCAGTCCTTCTGCCAGGCCACGAAGTCGACTGTCGGCGAGAGTGGCTCCTTCGCCAATTTGGCCATCAGGCGCACCGCCGAGGTGAGCTGGACGCGCGCCAGGATGCGCGACAGCACCCACCACTGGCCGTCCACCTTGGTGCGCTCGACGACGCAGGAATCGATGCGCTTGAACACCAGCGGCGCAGGCGAGCGGCCGCGGTACCAGAACTCCTCGCGTGCGATCACGAAGTCGTTGGTGTCGACCCACACGCGCCCCTCCGGCAGGTCGTCCGCCCCGGAGCGGGGCGTGAACGAGATCACGTAGACGACATGCCCGCCCACCAGCTTCCTGTCCTCGATCTTGAAGCGGTAGCGCGCCCGCGTGCGCGGCTCGAAGGCGAAGGACACGATCTGCTCTCGCATGCCCGGGCCGGCCATGACTTCGACGTCGTCCTCCTTCTTCTTCTTGATGTCGGTGGTCTGGCGCAGCGGGATCTCGCGCACCTTGTCGGGCCGCTTCTTGTAGACCTTGCTCGCGTACTCGAGTTTTTTCTTCGCGCCCGTCGGGGCCTTGCCGTCGGCATCGAGGTAGGTGATCCGCGCCAGCAGCGTGTAGGACTGGTCGACCATCAGTGAGTCGCGGCGGGCCTCGCCCTCGGCGACGCGCCTGAGGATTTCGTCGAGCGAGGCGCGCGGCGCGGTGACGTGGTAGACCGGAAGCAGCGCCGAGGGAATCGGGATCGTATCCTCGGCGGCGAGCGTCGGGCCGCCCTGGACACCGAGCAGGGGCGAGCGTGGGAGGGTTCCCGGGTTTGCCGCACGAGCGGGAGTGGGCCACGCGAGCGCGGCAACGAACAGCAGGGCCGGCGCGATGGCTCGCGTCGATCGTCTCGGACTCACGGAGGGTCCTCTCGAAGGCGGCGGGTGACTGCGCAGGTACGCGGTCGGGGTCGCGGGACATTACGCGGCAAGTGCGATCCGGTTGCAAGGACGCTTACGGTGCGTTGCGCCGAAGCACGACGCTCTCTCCCGGCGAGAGGTCGAGCACAACGGCGCGCGACGGGCCCTTCGGCACGCTCTTCCAGCCGATATCCGGCGACGCCGGGCGGAAGATGCCTTGCACCTCGGCGCCCCGCGCGAATTCCAGTGTGAGAAGGCGCCGACCAACGCGATCCCGATTGATCACGAGGTAGAGGTTCGGGCCTCGATGGTCCGCCGTCGCGATGGTCATGGGCCCGCCGTCGGCGCGGACGAGGTCGCGCATCCGTGCGTTCGACAGCGGAGCGCCGCGGGGGAAGGCGCCGCCGCGATGCGCCACCGCGAAGCTTCGTCCCTGGAACTCCCGGGCGAGCGCGCGCGCCTTTTCGTTCGCGAGCCGCAGCATCTCGAGTCTTGGACTCGGCGTGCCGTCGTATTCGATCGCTCCGCCCTTCCATTCGATCCCGACTTCGCGCGGATTCGGAGTCCAGTAGGTGAACCAGATGATTCCCCCCGCACCATGGGCGATCGCCTCGGCCGCCTGATAGTCAAGCTGAGCGGGCGACAAGGGATCGAGCGGGCCGAAGCCCGTGAACTGGAGCACAGCGGCGAACTTTGTGCCGGTCTCGCGCGCCACCTGCGCGGCATTCTGAAGCGTGAGCAGGAACGTCGCGTCCTCGCCCCAGCGCCTTTGCGAGTACGAGGCGAACGACCATTGGCGCAGTTTCCCGCGCCGGATCAGGCGGGCCGCGTCCGCGCGCCAACGCGCCTGCTCCGCGAAACTGGCGTTCTCGGGGATCGGCAGGAGATTGACGTACACCGGATGTGCGGGGTCCGCATCGGCGAAAGCGGCCGCGACCTCGGCAACCTGGTCGAAGAGGGCGGGCTTGGGCTCGTCCGCAAGGAAGTAGCCCGCCAACGAGGGATGTCCGCGATAGGTCGCGGCGACCGCCAGCACGCGGTCGCGCCAGCCGGGGCGGGTCGCCTCGTCGGGGTGGACCGCATCGTCGCGCGCCATCAGCTTGGGCGCCCCCAGCAAGTCGAGAAGGGCGAGCGTTGCGACGTTGCGCCCACGATCGTTCGGGTCCTCGAGCGGGCGCATCGCGATGTCGAGTCCGGCGTCCGCGAACTGCCGCCAGACATCGGGGTCGCTCGTCGAGGTCTTTGGGCTGCACCAGGCGCCGATCCAGAGCGGGCTCGGGCCCCAGGCGAGGCCGTCCGAATATGAAATCGTGATGATTCGCCTGGGCGGCGAATCGAGCGAGGCCAGCGCCAACCCGAGCCCGCACAGAAGAGCGAGCCCCGCGCCGCGCCTAATCGCGCTTCCCAAGATCCGTCCCCGTGTCCTCGACGTCGCCGGCCAGCAGCGCCTGGCCGCGCCTGACCGCGCCCTTGCCGAACTTGCCCTCGAGCGCGTCGAGCGCCTTCTGGAAGCGCTGGTCCGCCGCGCGCACGGGCTCCTCAGCATCGTTGAACAGCGCGAGCGTCTGCGCCGCGACCTCGCTCAGCCCCGACACGCCGACGCCGATCAACCGCAAGGGGCGCTCCAGCGGGTCGGCCTCGAGCAGGGCTCGCGCGGCATGATAGAGCGCGTCACCGTCGTCGGTGGGGGCGCCCAGCGTCTTCCGTCGCGTGCGGGTGGCGAACGTGTCGTCGCGCAGCTTGAGTTGGACGGTGCGCCCGAGCACGCCTTCGCGCCGCATGCGCGCCGCGACCGTGCGCGCCTGGTCGGCTACGAGGCCAAGCAGCCGCGCGCGGTCGGCGATGTCGGTGGCAAATGTCATCTCGCTCGAGATTGACTTGGTGGCCTGGTCGGGCACGACCGGCCGATCGTCCTTGCCGAGGGCAAGCTCGCGCAGCACGAGGCCGTTCTCTCCGAGATGGGTCCGCGCCCAGGCGGCGTCGCGGGCGGCGAGCTCGCCGATTGTCCGGATTCCTAGGGCGTGCATGCGGGGCGCGGTCTTGGCGCCGACCCCCCACAGCCGCTCGATCGGCAGGGGGTTGAGAAAGGCCGTCAACCCTTGAGGCTCGACCACGATCAAACCATCGGGCTTGCCATGGTCGGAGGCGAGCTTGGCGACGAACTTCGAGGGCGCGATGCCGACCGAGGCGACCAGGCGGACCGCCTCCCTGATGGCGTCCTTGATGCGGCGTCCGAGTTCCTTGGGCCGGCCGAAGTGGGCTTCGATCCCGGTCACGTCGAGGAAGCCCTCGTCGAGCGAGAGGGTCTCGACCAGGGGCGAGAAGCTCTCGAGCACCAGGAAGATGCGGCGCGAAGGCGTGCTCGGGCGCACCGTCCAACTCAAGCTGTGCGACGACACGTTCGCCACCCGCACGCGACGGAAGACGCTGG
>JBKJOC010000105.1:0-4076 GCA_046595725.1 Candidatus Eiseniibacteriota bacterium | reverse complement strand
CGCGCTCGAAACGCTGTTCGAGCGCGCGGGCCTGGGCGGCGCGTTCCAGGCCCTGCTCGTCGAATCGGGCGCGGTCGCGGGGCTGATCGAGGATCCGCGCGTCGCCGCGGCCACGCTGACGGGCAGCGCCGGGGCGGGCGCCGCCGTCGCCGGGGTCGCGGGGCGCGCGCTCAAGAAGACGGTGCTCGAACTCGGGGGCAGCGATCCCTTCGTGGTCATGCCGAGTGCGGACGTGGAGGAGGCGGCGCGGATCGCGGTCCAGGCGCGAACGATCAACAACGGCCAGTCGTGCATCGCGGCCAAGCGCTTCCTCGTCCACGAGGCGGTGTACGAGCGCTTCAGCACGGCGATGGTCGCCGGGCTGAGCGCTCTGCGCGTGGGCGATCCGATGGACGAGGCAACCGAACTCGGCCCGCTCGCGACCGAATCCGGCCGCTTGACGCTGGCCGCGCAGGTCGAGGCGTTGGTCGCGGCCGGCGCCCGGCTGTTGCTGGGCGGACACGCGCTCGATCGCCCCGGTTCCTTCTACGCCCCGACCGCCCTGTCGGAGATCCCGCGCGCGTCGCCGGCCGCGCGCGAGGAAATCTTCGGACCGGTCGCGCTGCTCTTCCGCGTGCGCGACCTCGAGGATGCGGTCGCGCAGGCGAACGACTCGCCGTTCGGGCTCGGCTCGAGCGTGTGGACGCGCGACGCGGACGAGCGCGAGAGATTCGTGCGTGGGATCGACGCCGGAATGATGTTCGTCAACGGGATGGTCGTGTCGGATCCGCGGCGGCCGTTCGGAGGCATCAAGCACTCGGGCTACGGGCGCGAGTTGGGCGCTTCCGGCATCCGCGAGTTCACGAACGCGAAGACGGTGGTGGGCTAGCTTCGTGCGCGAAGGTCGTCCCACGAACCCACCACGTCCCCAACTAGAGCACGAGCACTCGCGCGACTCGCGTGAGGGACGGAGCCACGGGATGCGCGGCGCGGACCGTCGCGCGTCCGAAGTAAACCCCGCGCCTGAGATCCGCGGCGAGCGGATAGCGGTGGACGCCCGCCTCCGCGGGACCGCCCGCAACGCGAGCCACCTCGCGCCCGCGCACGTCGAACAGCCGGACATGGATGTCGCTCGCAGCCGGCAGCGCGAGCTCGAGGAAGCCGGGTGAGCCGTTGCGGCCGAGGAACGACAGCTCGCGCGGGAGAGCGGGCTCGACCGCAACCGTCTGATTGAACACGATGTTGACCGCCGTCGCCGTGTAGACGACGGAGAACGTCCCCACACCGACACCGTTGACGACCAGGGCCGGGAACGTGCCCGTGCGGGACTGAAACGTCATGATTGTGATCGGGACCCCGGCCAGGTACGCGCCGTTCGGCAGGAAGTCGAGCTGCAGCGTGCCCGCAAGAGTCGCCCCGAGGGTCACGTTCACGCGGTCGGCCTGGTTCGTATTCGTCGAGTGAACGCGGACGCGCAGCCTCCCACCCGCTGACTGCGTGTAGGCGCCGGTCAGGAGCAGCGTCGAAGGCGAGGCCCCGCCGACGGCGAGCACGCCCTGATTGAGCAGGGAGGTGCCCTGCACGGTGCCGAACGCGCGCACGAAGCCGGTCGAGGGATTCGTGAACCCGGAAGCGGACGCCTTGAGCGTACCGCCGTCGACGGTCGTGGTATCGCCGAGGGTGATGCCATTCGAATCGTTGAGTGTGAGGAGGGACGACCCCGCTTCAACGGTTCCGCGGCTGTCAAATCCGGTGATCGAGTGGTAGGCGCCAACCGACAGGTCGCCGCCGACCGCGCTTACGCGGGAGGTGGCGACGGCCGAGGAGACGTTCCCCAGGACGGTGCCGGTTCCGCGGATTCGCCCGTTCCCCACCAGCGTATAGCGATTGAGTGTCGTCGTGCCGCCGCCGACCTGGAGAACGCCCTCGATCCTCATCTCGCCCGTGGCCACGTTGACGTTCCCGCCGGGGTTGACGTGCATCGTGGCTCCCGGATAGAGCCCGACGAAGCCGCCCGTGCCGTCCTCACGCAGCACGCCGCCGTCCGCGATCGTCATGGTCGCAGTCCCCCCAGCATGCGTGGAGTCCCCGGCGAGCAGGAAGTTGTTGTCGAACGCGAAATCCGAACCCACGCCGGTGAGGCTGATCGTGGAGACGGCCCCGCCCAAGTCCGCTGCTTCGAAGCTGCCGCAGGTGAAGTAGCCGCCGTTGGCGATATTGAGGCTCGTGGTGGAAACGCCGGGGAAGCGCACGATGGACGCTCCGAACGCGCCGCTCGAATCGACCGTCATGTCGAAGGTGCCGGAGCTCGCGGTGAAATCCTTGCCGGGGAGAAAGAGCGAGCCGTCCGAGTCGATCAGCAGGGAGCTCGTCCCGGTACCGATGGACACTGCCTGAGACAGCGTGGCCGTGGCGCCTCGGATCACCTCGAGACGCGCCGGGCCGGCGCTCGTCCCGATGACGAGAGTCGCCGGAGTGGAGATCGCGGCGATTCCGCCGTCGATGCGCAGCGTGCCGCCGTCGAAGTCGAGGACGCCGTGAGTGGGGTTGAGCGTCAGGCCGCGCGTGTGGACCAGGCCGCCGTTCATGTGGAGCGTGCCCGTGCCGCCGTCCGGGTCGCCCACGCGCAGCTCGTTGCGGACCATCACGGTTCCGCCGGCGTTGGCATTCAGAGTGCCCGTGCCTGGGGCGACGCCCGCGATCGTGTTGCTCGAGACCAAACAGACGTCCTTGATCGTGGCGAGAGCATCCGTGCCGCCGACCGTCATTGTGCCCGACGAGGTCGCCCCCACGGCAATGTTGATGTCGTCGGCGGCCGTCAGCACTCCGCTGGCGCCGACACTGAGGGATCCCGCGCCATTACTCCCGACGACGACGTCACCGTCGGCGTCAAAGGTCTCGATCGTCGAGCGATTCGCCCCGCTCGAGCCCGTGACCGCAACCGTCCCCGCGCCGCTGGAACCAGTGCCGAGGATCAGATCATCCGAGACGCGGATCAGGCCGCCACTGAGGGCGTCGAGAAACCCGCTGCCATTGAAGCCGACGAGCACGTCCGACCCGACGTTCTGGGTCTGGAACAACGAGTTCGCTCCGCTGGTGCGAAGTTGCCCAATGCTGCCGGACCCGTTGCCGAGCGTTGTCGTCCCCCCCGTGGCCAGGACCCCGCTGCCGATGAAGACGAACGGATTGTCTCCCGCGACCGAGCCAATGATGCACGTGCTCGAAACGAAATGCGGCGAGCTGATGGAGAGTGACCAGTTGCCTTCGCGATAGGTGTGGCTGAGGCTCGTTCCGACCGTCGCGTTCCAGCTGGTGCTGAGACCCGCGACCAGGTTGAACGTCAATGCGTCCGCAGCCGTGGGCACCTGGGCAGGGGACCAGTTGCTGGCGGTGGCCGCGCTGCCGCCGGCGGCATTGACCCAATTGAGGACGACACCTCGCGCGGTCGAGGGCGCGGTGAGGAGGACGGCGGAAAGGATTACAGCGGCACGAGTCCGATGGTCGATCGTGGACATGGGTCGTCTACTCGCGCGACAGCACGAGCACCTTTTTCGCTGGCCCACTTCCGGGAAGCGGGCGGTGCCGGACTGATTTCATGGGTTCCTTCCCGGGGACTTGCGCACGAGGGTGCGCCTGCGGCCGCGGGCGGGCAAGGCGAAAGTGACTCTGAGGCACGGGCCGGGGCAGATTTTCCAGAACAAGGTGGAAGCCCTGATTCCGAAGGGGATGTACGGAACGTACACCCTGTACGCTCTGACCACTGCCCCGCTCGCGGAGGTCCCCCCCGCTCCGAGCGGCGGCCGGCAGGCGAAAGCTAGTGCTTCATATCCCCCGGCGCCGGCGGCGTCGAAGGCGGCTGCCCCGGAGCTCCCTGGCCCGGCGGCGCCTGCTGGGCGCGCAAGGTCCAAGTGTCGTACTGGACGCCGTCGACCCGCACGACAAACGTGTAGATCCCGAACGCCGGAAACCCGAAGCCGAAGTTGAGCAGGATGTTGTTGTGGCCCCCGCCGCGCGCGACCTGGAAGTTGCCCTCGAGCTTGGGCATGATTTCCTTCCCGTCCTCGTCCATGCACATGATCTCGATTCGGTGGTCGCCC
>JBKJOC010000037.1:0-10228 GCA_046595725.1 Candidatus Eiseniibacteriota bacterium | reverse complement strand
GGTGCGCAACACGTTCGAGGCCCGCGACCTGTTCTCCGGCCTGATCAAGGCCGCGTTCTTCGGCGGCTCGATCGGCCTCATGGGAACCTACTACGGCTTCCGCACCGAGGGCGGCGCAGAGGGCGTGGGCAAGGCGGCCACCCAGGCAGTCGTGGCCTCGTGCGTGCTCGTACTGGCGCTCGACTACGTGCTGGCGAACCTGCTGTTCCGCGTCGAGTTCTGATGATCAAGGCGCGCGGGCTGACCAGGCAACTCGGCACGCGCCAGGTCCTCGCGGGCCTGGACCTCGAGGTGGCCGCGGGCGAGACCCTGGTTCTGCTCGGCCGCTCGGGCAGTGGGAAGAGCGTGTTCCTCAAGCACGTCATCGGCCTCATGCAGGCCGACTCGGGAACGCTCGAGGTCCTGGGCGAGGACGTCACGCGCGCCCCCGGCAGGGTGTGGGACCGGCTGCGGCGCGAGGTCGCGATGGTATTCCAGAGCGCGGCCCTCTTCGACTCGATGACGGTGGGGGAGAACGTGGCGCTTGGCCTGCGCCACCAGGGAAGGGAGAAGGCGGTTGCGATCGAGGCGCGTGTGCTCGAGTGCCTGGGCTTCGTCGGCCTCGCCGACACCGCCCTGCTCAAGCCGGCCTCGCTCTCGGGCGGCATGAGGAAGCGCGTCGGCATCGCGCGCGCGATCGCGCTCCGGCCGCGGCTCCTGCTCTACGACGAGCCGACCTCGGGCCTTGACCCGGTGACCTCGGACGTGATCAATCGGCTCGTGCGGCGGCTGCAAAAGGATCTTGGCGTGACCTCGATCGTGGTGACGCACGACATGCAGAGCGCGTACGCGATCGCCGACCGGATCGCGCTGCTGCACCAGGGGAAGATTCGCTTCACGGGCACGCCGGCCGAGGTTCGGGCCGCGCCGGACCCGGTGCTCCGGCAGTTCGTCGAGGGCACGAGCGAGGAACTCTTGAACCAGGGGGACTGAATGGCCTCGCGCAACACCGAGATCGCCGTCGGCGTGACCGTGATCGTGGCGCTTGCAGTCGTCATCTGGAGCGTCACCGCGCTCAAGCAGGTGAGGCTGCGTGAAGCCACCCGCCACTGGCATGTCACGTTCAGTGACGTCGGCGGGCTGGCCGAGGACGACCCGGTGTCGGTCAACGGCGTCAAGAAGGGCTCGGTCAAGGACATCGAGCTCCTGGAGGGCGGGCGGGTGGTCGTCGACTTCATCCTGGGCAAGGACGTCCGGCTCACGAGCGCCGACAGAGTCTTCATCCGCAACGTCGGCATGATGGGCGAGAAATTCATCGCCATCGCGCCCGGGCCGGCCGGCCGCCCGCTCGACGCTGCGCGCGACACCATCGTCGGCGTCTACGAGAGCGGCATCCCCGAGGTCGTGAGCCAGATGGGCTCGGCGCTCGGATCGCTCGAGCGACTGTCCGACCAGTTTGATCGACTGCTGGCGATCGCCGAGGAACGGAATACCGTGCGCACCTCGCTCGACAACGTCGAGGCGGCCTCGGCCGAGCTGCGCCGGACGCTGGCAGAAAGCCGGGGCGACTTCACCGCGCTGGCGACCAACCTGCGCGTCACCTCCGAGATCGCGCGCCGCACCGCCGAGGCGAACGAGCCCAAGGTCGGTCGCGTGCTCGACGACGTCTCGCGCACCTCGGTCCGCATGGACTCCCTGATCCACCGCCTGGACAACCTGTCGGGCGAACTCGACGAGGTCGCGCGCAAGGTCAACTCGGGCGACGGCACGACCGCGAAGCTGATCAATGAGCACGCGCTGTATGATGAGACGCGCACGGCGTTGAGGGAGCTGACGGCGCTGGTCAAGGACCTGAGGAGCCATCCCAAGAAGTACTTCAAGGTTTCGGTATTCTGATGCGCCCCCGCGGAGTCCCGGCATGAACAAGAGAATCATCACGAAAAAGGCATCGCCCCGCGGCTTCTTCTGCACCGCCTGCGGCGGCGAGAGCACACGCTGGTTCGGGCAGTGCCCCGTGTGCAGCTCGTGGAACACGCTGGTCGAGGCACCCAGGGCGCTGGGCCTGCCTGAGGGCGCGCCCGCTGAGGCGCGGCCTGGATCAGGCGGCGCGCGCCGGCGCTGGATCGAGGGCGAGGCCCAAGCGCCCCAGCCGCTCAAGGACGTCGCGCTCGCGCAGTCCGCGCGCTGGCCCACCGGAATCCGCGAGCTCGACCGCGTGCTGGGTGGCGGCATCGTCCCCGGCTCGCTCCTCCTGGTGGGGGGCGATCCCGGGATCGGCAAGTCGACGCTCATGCTCCAGCTCTCGCGTGCGCTCGCCGGCCAGGGGAGGCGCGTCCTCTACGTTGCGGGCGAGGAGTCCGCGCCCCAGGTCCGCCTGCGCGCCGAGCGGTTGGGTGCGATTCCCGACGCGCTCTATCTGCTGTGCGAGACCGAGGTCGAGACCGTGCTCGAGCAGGCCCAGGCGATGAAGCCCGACGTCGTGGTGGTCGACTCGATCCAGACCGCGACCACGGCGCAGGGCACGGGGGCGCCCGGCTCGGTGACGCAGGTGCGCGAGTCGGCGCTGTCCTACCTCGACCTCGCCAAGGGCTCGGGCGCGCCCGTCTTCCTGGTGGGGCACGTCACGAAGGACGGCGCGGTCGCCGGCCCGCGCGTGCTCGAGCACATGGTCGACGCCGTGCTCTACCTCGAGGGCGAGCGCTACCACGACGTGCGCGTGCTGCGCGCGGCCAAGAACCGCTTCGGCTCCACCGACGAACTGGGCGTCTTCACCATGGCAGAGGACGGCCTGCGCGAGGTCGACGACGCCTCGCGCGTCTTCCTGGGCGAGTCGATTGCGCGCCCGGGCGCGATCACGGTCGGCGTGGTCGAGGGCCTTCGGCCACTCCTGGTCGAGGTGCAGGCGCTGGTCACCTCTTCGAGCTTCGCCCAACCGCAGCGCGTGACCAACGGTTTCGACGCCAAGCGCATCGCGCTCCTGCTTGCCGTGCTCGAGAAACGCGTGGGCGTGCGCGTTTCCCACGGCGACGTGTTCACCAACGTGGCCGGCGGCCTCTCGCTCGAAGAGCCGGGCGCGGACCTCGGCGTCCTGCTCGCGGTCGCGTCGGCGCGCGAGGACCGGCTGCCGCGCGAAGGCCTGATGGTGTTCGGCGAGGTCGGGCTCGCGGGCGAAGTGCGGCGCGTGCGCCAGCCCGCAGCGCGCGTGCGCGAGGCGGCGCGGCTCGGGTTCCGCGCCGCGCTCGTGCCCGAGGCGCAGGCCGCCGAGTGCGAGGGCTTCGGCATCACGATCCTGCCGGCCCCCGACGCGCGCACAGCGCTCGCGGCCGGGCTTGGCCCGCGCCGCACGGCCGTCGCCGCGGCACCGGGCGGTGAGGACTCTTGATCGCCATCGCGCTGGTCCTGGCGGCGGGCAGCGGTGAGCGGCTGGGCGCCGGCATGCCCAAGGCCGGGATCGAACTCGGCGGTCGTCCGCTCGTGGCGTGGGCGCTCGAGGCGCTCGCCCGTGCCGACCGGATCCAGGGCGTGGTCGTGGTCGGCGATCCGCGCGTGCTCGGCCCCGCAATCGAGGGGCTCTCAATCGTCGCGCGCGCCAAAATCGTGGCCCAGGTGCCGGGCGGCGCGACGCGCCAGGCCTCGTGCGCGCTCGGCCTCGCCGCCGCCCCGCCCGAGGCCGACGTCATCGTCGTCCACGACGCCGCGCGGCCGTTCACCGATCCGACGCTGTTCGACCGCGTCGCGCTCGCCGCCCACCGTCACGGCGCCGCGCTCGCGGCCGAGCCGCTGGCGGACACCTTGAAGCGCGTGGAGGACGACGTCGTGGTCGACACCATCGAGCGCGCCGGGCTCTGGCGCGCGCAGACGCCCCAGGCAGCCCGGCGCGCGCTGCTCGTTCTGGCGCACGCGCGCGCGCAGCAGGATGGCGTGCTCGCGACCGACGATGTGGCGCTGGTCGAGCGTCTCGGGCACGCGGTCCACGTCGTGCCCGGCCCCTCGAGCAATCGCAAGATCACGACCGAGGACGACCGCGCCTGGGCCGAGGCCTGGCTGCGTTCGCGCGCGCGCGGTGTCACGTGATGCCGCGCGTGGGAATCGGGTACGATGTGCACCGGTTCGAGGAGGGCCGGCCGCTCGTGCTCGGCGGCGTGACGCTGCCCGGCGCGCGCGGACTCGTCGGCCACTCCGACGCCGACGCGCTGTGCCACGCGATCGCGGACGCGCTCCTGGGCGCGCTCGCGCTGGGCGATCTCGGGACGCATTTCCCCGACACCGACGCGCGCTTCAAGGGGGCGAACAGCCTTGCCCTGCTGGCGGAGGTCGCGTCCATGATCAAGAACCACGGCCACGCGGTCGGCAACGTCGACGCGACGGTGCTGACCGAATTGCCGAAACTCGCGCCTTACCTCGTGGCCATGCGGGCGAACCTCGCTGGCGCGCTGGGTGTGGGGATCGAGCACGTGAGCGTCAAGGCGACGCGGCCCGAGGGCCTCGGCAGCCTGGGCCGGGAAGAGGGGCTGGCGGTCTGGGCGGTCGCGCTGGTCCTTCCGCGCGAGCATCCCGAGGAGCACCGATGAACATCGTCGTCCTGATGGGCGGGTCCTCCGCCGAACGCGACATCTCGCTGCGCACCGGTTCCGGTATCGCCCGCGCCCTGCGCGCGCGCGGCCACGCGGTCACCGCCCTCGATCCCGCGACCGGCTTTGTGCTCCTGCCCGGCGCCGAGGCAAAGGCCGCGCTGCCGCCTTTGGGCGCCGACCAGGCGCTCGCACCGCCTCGGGAGAGCGCGGCCCTTCTTGCATCGCGCCCGCTGCACGAGGCCGACCTCGTCTTCCTCGCGCTCCACGGCGGGGCGGGCGAGGACGGCACGATCCAGGCGCTGCTCGACCTCGCCGGCAAGACCTACACCGGCTCGGGCATGCTGGCGTCGGCGATGGCGATGGACAAGGCGG
Organism: Candidatus Eiseniibacteriota bacterium; assembly: GCA_046595725.1. Taxonomy (GTDB): domain Bacteria; phylum Eisenbacteria; class RBG-16-71-46; order RBG-16-71-46; family DASYSL01; genus JANPEF01. The sequence continues at coordinate 5,303 of JBKJOC010000037.1, read as the reverse complement.
TGAGCAAGCGCATCTTCGAGCATGCGGGGATCCCGACGCCGGCGTGGCGGCTGTATCGCAGGCGCGAGGGATGCGTGCCCGACGACGCCGCGGCGCAGGTCGTAGGCGGCTACCCGGTCGTGATCAAGCCCAACGACGAGGGCTCGACGTTCGGGCTCACCATCGTGGGCGACGCCACCGGCCTCGCGCCTGCGTACGCGGAAGCCCTGCGCTACTCGAACCAGGTGCTGCTCGAGGCCTTCATCCCCGGGCGCGAGCTCACCGTTGCGGTGCTCGGCGAGCAGGCACTGCCGATCGTCGAGATCCGGCCCAAAGGCGGCCTCTACGACTACGAGTCCAAGTACACCGCCGGAATGAGCGAGTACTTCTGCCCCGCCGACCTGCCGGAGGAGCAGACGCGCGAGATCCAGGAGTTGTCCCTCCGCGCCTGCCGGGCACTCGACACCGCGGGCGTGGCGCGCGTCGACTTCCGCCTCGCACCCGACGGGACGCCCCACTGCCTCGAGCTCAACACGATTCCGGGCATGACGCCGACCAGCCTCGTCCCGATGGCGGCCAAGGCGGTCGGCCTGTCGTTCGAGGACGTGTGCGAGCGCGTCGCCGTCCTGGCGCTCGAGCGCGCCGGCAAGGAGCGGCGTCCGGCCGCGCCCCGCCCGGCCGATCCTCCCGCCCCCCGATCCGCGTGAGTCCGCTCGCCGCCGCGAAAGTCCTGGCATCCCCACCGGCCGAGCCGCTGACGCGCCTCCTGTTCGACCGCGGCATCCTGTTGCTCGTTGTCCTGGTGTCGCTGCTGGTGGCGCAACAACTGACCTTCCTCCTGATCCGCCGCGTCAGCCGGTTCGTCGCCCGGGAAGCCGGAGCCGATCGGCCCGAGGTCAGGAAGCGCGCGGACACCGTCGCCTCGGTGCTCAAGAGCGTGGCGAACGTGTTCCTGGTCGGGCTCGGGCTGGTGTTTACCCTGGAGATTCTGGGGGTCGACGTGCGGCCGTTCCTCGCCGGCGCGGGCATCCTGGGCGTGGCGCTCGGGTTCGGCGCGCAAAGCCTGGTCAAGGACTGCCTGAGCGGCGTGTTCATCCTGGCCGAGCACCAGGTCGCCGTCGGCGACTCGGTCGCGATCGCGGGCGTGACCGGCATGGTCGAGCGCGTCACGGTGCGCTCGGTCACGCTCAGGGACGGCGAGGGCCGTGTCCACTACGTACCGAATGGCGAGATCAAGGTGGTGACCAACCTGTCGCAGGGCGTCGCGCGCTTCCTGGTCGACGTCCCGATCCCCGCAGGCGCGGACGCCGCGCTGGCCATGGCAACGCTGCTCGACGTTGCCCGCGGGTTCGCCGCCGACCCCGCGCGGCGCGGCCGCCTGCTCGATCCGCCTGAGGTGCTCGGCTTCGAGAGGATCGGCGCCGGCCAGAACACGATCCGCCTCGCGCTCCGCGCCCTGCGTCAGGACCAGGCGCTCGCGCGCGACCTGCGATACGCGGCGTTGCGCGCCCTCGCCGCGCACGGCATTCTTGCCGGGAGCACGGCGGCCGAATCCGAAGCCGCGTCCGACCCTGTCCAGGAACCCGGAGAACACGCCTCATGAGCCTGCGCCTGTACGACACCCTGACCCGCGAGAAGCGCCCGTTCGAGCCCGTCAAGCCCGGCAAGGCCGGCATGTACGTCTGCGGGATGACGGTGCAGGACAAGCCGCACGTCGGCCACATCCGCTCGTCCATCGTGGGTGACACGCTCAGGCGGTGGCTCGAACACCTCGGGCACGAGGTGACGTACGTCTACAATTTCACCGACGTCGACGACAAGATCATCGGCCGCGCCAACGAGGAGGGCCTCGCCTTCCGCGACGTCGCCGAGCGCAATATCGAGGCCTACCTGCGCTATGCCGACCTGCACAACGTCAAGCGCGCCTCGTTCTATCCGCGGGCGACTGAGCACATCCCGGAGATGCTGGACCTGATCGCGCGCCTGATCGAGGGCGGTTACGCCTACCCGGCGAACGGCGACGTCTACTTCGAGGTCCGCAAGCTCGCCGACTACGGCAAGCTCTCGGGCAGGAACGTCGACGACATGCGCTCGGGCAGCCGCATCGAGGTCGACGAGGCCAAGCGCGATGCGCTCGACTTCGCGCTCTGGAAGGGCGCGAAATCCGGCGAACCCGCGTGGGAGACGCCCTGGGGCCCCGGCCGCCCAGGCTGGCACATCGAGTGCTCGGCGATGGCGATGAAGTACCTGGGCACGACGTTCGACATCCACGGCGGCGGGCAGGACCTGGTCTTCCCCCACCACGAAAACGAAATCGCGCAGAGCGAGTCCGCGAACAAGACGGCATTCGCGCACTACTGGACGCACAACGGCATGGTCAACCTGTCGGGCGAGAAGATGTCCAAGAGCACGAAGCTCTACTTCCTGATCGAGGACATCGCCTCGGATTTCAACCCCGAGCTGGTGCGCTTCTACCTCGCCTCCACGCACTACCGAAGCCCGATCGAGTTCTCACTCGAGCGCCTGAACGAGGCCCGCGTCGCGTGGCAGCGCATCCGCCAGCCGATGGAACGCTTCGGCGGCTTCGACGCCGATGCCGACGCCGCCCCGGCCGCCTCAGGCGCGATGGCCGCCGCGATCGCCGACTCTGAGGCCCGCTTCACCGAGGCCATGAACGACGACGTCAACACCGCGCGCGCAATCGGCTACCTGTTCGACCTCGCGCGCGAGGTCAACCGCGCCGGCGAGGCGGGCGACTTAGCGGAGGCCAAGGCGGGCGCCCTGGCGCTGCGCCGGCTGGGCTCCTGGATCGGGATTTTCTGGACCGGCGCGGCCGAAACCGAGTCCGCGTGGCCCGCCGAGGTGCTCGACCTCGTCGCCCGGCGCGAAGAGGCGCGAAAGAGTCGCAACTTCAAGGAAGCAGACGTCTTGCGCGATCGGCTGAAAGAACTCGGCATCGTGGTCGAGGACGGTGCTTCCGGACCCCGGATCAAGGCCGGTGTATAGGTGAGGTAACACATTTCATTGGAATCGGTTCCGCAGTTCTTAGGGACACGGTTCGCCGCACTTTTTTCTTGCCCCACAATTCTCGCGGGCCTACCCTTGATGGGCATTCACAAGGCGGTTGCCGGCCCAGTGCGAACGCGCATCCCCGTACCCAAAGCGCCTCGTTCTGCATGCACGGCATGAGCTCGCAGGAGCCCGCCGGGTTTCGCGGACACCATCCGCAAAGGGAGAAGCACATGTTGCTGCTGAAGAGGGTGGCTGGAATCGGGCTCGTCGCGCTGCTTTTGGGCGCCGGCCTCATTCTGGTTCCCGGCGGCGAGCGATTCGGATCGGCGCAGGCAGCGGGGGATCAGTTCGTTTCCGATCCCACGCGCTCGGGCGATGTCATCCCCATGGCCGGCGATCCCGACGGCCCGACGGGCGATGTTGCGCCGCCGACCAGCGGATCGATCAGCGAGCCGGCTGCGCCAGTCAAGCAGCCGACGAAGCGGAACACGGTTTGGGCGCAGATTCAGGTCGCGCTCAAGCTCTGGGCCCGCTTCACGTTCGCCCGCTAGGGACCGAACGCCGTACTCAGGAGAGTGGCCGCGGATGCGCTTCGGTGCGTCCGCGGCAGCATCCGTCTGTTTGTCCGTTGCTGGAGGCCGGCCAGAAGGCCGGATGAGGCGACCTTGGTGCCTGAAGAGCGCAAGCGCATCGAAGACCTCGAGCGACGCGTGGTCTCCTCCACGGAGCCCATCGCGGCGGGCTCCGTCCGCGATCTCGAGCTGCTTGCCGACCTCTACTTCGAAGTCGATCACTACGAGCCGGCCCTCGAGACGCTCGAATCCCTCATGGATAGCCCGGGCGCCGCACGTCTTTCCGGCGCGCGTCGCGCGGCGCTGACGCTCAAGCAGTGCACCATCCTTCGCCGCCAGGGGCGCTTCGCCGAGTCCTGGGAGCGGCTCTCTCCCGCCGTCACCAAGCCCGATCCCGCGCTCCCGCGCGCGCTCGTCACCGCGTGCGCGATCGAGGGCGCGATGCTGCTCTGCCACCTCGCGCGCTATGACGAGGCCCTGGAAGTGGCGCGCCGCGCCGTGGTGCTCGCCGAGAGCGATGGCGACCGCAATCTGGTCGCGCGCGCGGTCGGGCAGGTCGGCTTCGTCCACCTCCGCCGCGGCGACATGCTGCTCGCGCGCGAAAGCTACGAGGATGCGCTCGCGCTGTTTCGCCGCCTCGGCGACGAGGGCCAGGTCGCGTGGGTTCGCAATAACCTCGGCATCATCTGCAAGAACCTGTGCGAGTGGGATGCGGCACGCGCCAACTTCACCGAGGCGATCGCGATCCACCGTCGCCTCGGCCAGCATGCGCTGCTCGGCAATCGCCTGCAGAACCTCGGGGTCCTCCTCGTCAAGAGCGGCGCCTGGGAGCGTTCCCACGCCGTCCTCGAGGAAGCGCGCCAGTGCTTCTCCCAGGTCGGCGACCGCTGGGGCATGACCATCAACCTGCTCGCCCTGGGCTGGCTGGCGCGGCTCGAGGGCCGGACCGACGAAGCCGAGAAGCTGCTCGGCGAGGCGCTCGAGAAGAGCCTGGCCGAAGGGTTCCTGCGCGAGGAGGCTCTGTCGCGCGAGTTTCTGGGCGACGTCGCCTTCGATCGCGGCGAGGTCGATCGCGCCGCCGAGGCCTACCGCGCCGCGCTGTCGCTCGGCGAGCGCCAGGCGCCGGCGGGGGACATCGTGAGCGAGGTCCTGCGCCGCATCGCCGAGACCGAGATCGCGCGCGGCCGGCTCGACGCCGCCGAGGCGGCGATGGAGCGCGCCGGGCACGTCTGCGGGCTGCTCGACGATCGTTACGAGAATGCAGTCCTCCAGCGCGTCAAGGGCCAGCTCGCCACCGCCCGCGGCCAGCAGGCCGAGGCATTGCAGGCCCTGCGCTCCGCGGTCAACCTGTTCGGCGAGATGGGTGAGAGATTCGAGCGCGGCAAGGCGCTGGCCTTGCTCGCGCGCATCACCAGCGAGCCCGGAGAAACGCGCAAGCTGCTCTACCGCGCCAGCGCGTGCTTTGCCGAGATCGGCGCCGACCGTGAACTGCAGGCGGTCGAGCGTGAGCTCGCGATCAGCAACGGGCGTGAGCTCGCGATCACCAACGAGCCCGCATCCGGTGCCCCGGACGGCGCCCGCACGCAAGGTGCCGCGCGCAACGCGCCGCAGGAAGCGACTTCAGGCCGGCTCAAGGGCCGCAAGATCGCGAACCCGGGCCTGGTCGGCCCCTCGCGTGCGATGGCGCGCGTGGCCGACCTGGTCTCGAGGGCCGCGGTCACGGACCTCTCGGTCATCCTG
>JBKJOC010000504.1:0-4116 GCA_046595725.1 Candidatus Eiseniibacteriota bacterium | reverse complement strand
AGCCCGACCGGGCCGCCGTCGTACTTCTCGATCAAGGCGGTCAGGAGCCGGCGGTCCATGTCGTCGAGGCCGCGCTCAAGCTGCTCGACGTCGACGAGCGCGGCCTCGACGACATGGACCGCCGGCTCCTGACCGCGTTGATCGAGAAGTACGACGGCGGCCCGGTCGGGCTGGGCACGCTCGCAGTCGTCGTGGGCGAGGAGGCGGAGACCCTCGAGGACGTGTACGAACCGTTCCTCATCATGGAGGGATTCCTCAAGCGCACCCAGCGCGGCCGGGTCGCGACGCCGCTCGCCTACACGCACCTGGGGCTCGGAGTGCCGCCGAAGGAAGTCCGGGACCAGGGCCGCCTGTTCTGAGTCGACACTTCGTGAAGACCGGCGACTTCGACTTCGAGCTCCCCCCCGACCTGATCGCGCAGCAGCCCCCCGAGCGCCGCGAGGATGCCCGCCTGCTCGTGCTCGACCGCGCGACCGGCGCGATCACGCTCGGCCTTTTTCCTGACCTCCTCGATCACCTGCACCCGGGCGATGTGCTCACGCTCAACGAGACGCGCGTGATTTCCGCCCGCCTGTTCGCGACGCGCCCGGAGACCGGGGGCCGGATCGAACTCTTGTTCGTGCGGCCCGGTGACGCCGGCGCCTGGTGGGCGATGGCCAGGCCGGGGAAGGCCCTCAAGCCCGGGCGCCGGCTCGAGGTCGAGGGTGCGCATGCGACGCTGACGGTGCGTGATGTCCGTGACGGTCAGTACTCGTTGGAGTTCGACGGCGAGTGGGCGCCACTGTTCGAGGAGGCCGGCCACGTGCCCCTGCCGCCCTACATCCGCCGCCCCGACACGGCGGCCGATCGCGAACGCTACCAGACCGTGTTCGCGCGCGTTCCCGGTGCGGTTGCGGCGCCGACGGCGGGCCTTCACTTCACGCCCGAATTGCTCGCGCGCGCTTCGGAACACGGGGTCGGGACCGCCCGCATCGTGCTTCACGTCGGGCCGGGGACGTTCAAGCCCGTGACCGTCGAGGACCCCAGCGCGCACGTGCTCGACCCGGAGGAATACGAGATCACAGCCGACGCTGCAGCCCGACTGGCGGCCGCGCGGCGCGCCGGCGGGCGCGTGATCGCGGTCGGGACGACGGTCGCGCGCACGCTCGAGACGGGCGCGGCCGCGCTGACCGAGGAGGCGCGTGCGGCGGGGGAGGTGGTCGCCCCGGGCGCGGGCTGGACGGGTCGGCTGATCGTGCCGCCCTACGAGTTTCGCGGGCTGGACGCGCTGGTCACGAACTTTCACCTGCCGCGCTCGTCGCTGCTCTTCCTGGTGTCCGCGCTCGCGGGCAGGGAGCGGGTACTGGCGGCGTATCAGCGTGCGATTGCCGAAGGGTTCCGGTTCTACTCGTACGGCGACGCGATGTTCGTGGTGTGAGGTCGGGGCCACACGCCCCGGGGCGGATCCCGTTCGATGCGCCCCGGAATACGTGGTTCCCGGGGCCGAAATTACGACTTGTCGGTTAATGCTTTATAATATAAAGCACTCGTCAGTGTTCGGCCAAGCGCTCGAAAAGGAGTACAAACTCGTGTCGCACCGCTTGTTCGCCGTGATGTTCATCTTTGTCTGCACCTGCTTCGCCTGGTGGATCCTGGGGGTCTCGATCTTTCAGCGGACCGGCTCCGCGGACGGGAAACTCAGGGGCGCAGTCGTCTCGACCTGGGGAGAGGAGCAGACCGCCCGTCCACCGGTCGCCGCCGCCGCCGTTCCCTTGACGAAGGATGCCGGGCACGAGGTCCCGCTCGAGCTCGCTTCGACTCGCGGGGACGCGAAGCTCGACCTGTCGTATCGCCAGAAGGGACTCCACTGGTACAGCACGTACCGGGTGGAGTTCGCGGGGATCTACGGCTTCCGCAATCCCGATCCCGTCGCCCGGCGGGTCGCATTCCGCCTGCCGTTGCCGGCGAAGCGGGCGACCTACGACGACCTCGTGCTGACCATCGACGGCATCGCGGCCCCGACGATATCGCGGACCGACGGCATCGAGACGACGGCCGAGGTGGCGGCCTTCCACACGGCGCTGCTCGGCGTGCGCTATCGCTCGCAGGGGCTCGGCAAGTGGAGCTACAAGCCGGCGGGAGAGGGCTCACAGGCACGCGACTTCGCGCTTCGCATGCGCACGAACTTCGCGAAGTTCGACGTGCCGGACTTCGCACTCTCGCCCACGACACGCACGCCGGTCGACGGTGGCTGGGATCTCAGGTGGGAGTATGCGAACCTGGTCTCTGGATCCGCCATTGCGCTTGCGATGCCCGAGCACCTGCAGCCCGGCCCCGTCGCCGGGCGCATCAGCATGTTCGCGCCGGTCTCGCTGCTGTTCTTCTTCTTCCTGCTGTTTCTGCTGACGGACCTGCGCGGGGTCAATCTCCACCCGATGAACTATTTCTTCCTGGCGGCAGCATTCTTCTCGTTCCACCTCCTGCTGGCGTACCTCGTCGACCTGATCTCGATCCACCTTGCGTTCGTGATCTGCTCGGCGGTCTCGATCTTCCTCGTCGTCAGTTACTTAAGGCTCGTGGTCGGGATGCGCTTCGCGCTGCTCGAGGCGGGGGCGATGCAACTCGTCTACCTGGTCGGGTTCTCCTATGCGTTCTTCCTCGAGGGCATGACCGGCCTGGCGATCTCGATCGGCGCGATCCTGACGCTCTTCCTCGTCATGCAGTGGACAGGGCGGATTCGCTGGAACGACGTGTTCGCGGGCAAGCCGGCGGCGGCGGGGGCGCGATCCTGAAGGCAATGGCGGAGCTTCCGCCCCTTCTCAGGCAAGGGTCGCCACCCGCCCGCCGATCCGGCAGAATCGGGTGGACGGATCCCCGGCGGCGCACCCGGCAGGATCCGGCAAGGAGGACGCCATGCCGAACGACCACAAGAAGCCGCATCCGGACAAGGAAGTGCCGAACGATCCGGGAGATCCTGTCGACGAGGCGAACGCCGACGACGATTCCGAGTTTCCGGGGAAGAACACCGAGCAGGTGCGCGAGCGCCAGCCGGGCACGATGACCCGCGAGGAGATCCGCACGAAGATTCCGCGCGGCAAGTCGCACTAGGGGTTAGAGCGGCAGGTTACCGTGTTTCTTCTGCGGCAGGCTCTGCCGCTTGGTGGCGAGCATGGCGAGCGCGGCGATGAGGCGCGGGCGGGTCTCGAGCGGATCGATGACATCGTCCAGGTAGCCCATCGCCGCGGCGGCCCATGGGCTCGCGAACTTCGCGTTGTAGTCGTCGATCAGCGCCTTGCGCTCGGCTGCGGGGTCCTTCGCTTTTGCGATCCGGTCCTTGTGGATCACGTTGACCGCACCCTCCGCTCCCATCACCGCCAGCTCGGCCGACGGCCACGCGACGTTCCAGTCGGCGCGGATGTGCTTGCTGCTCATGACGTCGTAGGCGCCGCCGTAGGCCTTGCGCACGACCACCGTCAGCTTGGGCACGGTGGCCTCGCAGTAGGCGAACAGCAGCTTTGCGCCGTGGCGGATGATGCCGCCGTGCTCCTGGTCGGTGCCGGGCAGGAACCCTGGCACGTCCTCGAACGTCACGAGCGGGATGTTGAAGCAGTCGCAGAAGCGGACGAAACGCGCGGCCTTGACTGAGGCGTTGATGTCGAGCACGCCGGCCAGCACGTTCGGCTGGTTGCCCACGATTCCCACCGGCCGGCCGCCCAGCCGCGCGAAGCCGACCACGATGTTCCTCGCGTAGTACGCGTGCACCTCGAAGAAGTCGGCATGGTCGACCACCTTCATGACCAGTTCCTTCATGTCGTAGGGCCGGTTCGCCTGCTCGGGGACGATCGTGGCCAGCGCGGGATCGCGGCGATCGACCGGATCGGTCACGGCCAGAAGCGGCGGATCCTCGAGGTTGTTGAGCGGGAGGAACGACAGCATGCGCTTGAGCTGCGCGATGCAGTCGGCGTCGTCCTCCGCGGCGAAGTGAGCCACGCCGCTCTTCGCGTTGTGCGTCATCGCGCCGCCCAGGTCCTCCATCGTGACCTCTTCCTGCGTCACCGCGCGGATCACGTCGGGGCCGGTGACGAACATGTGGCTCGTTCCCTTGACCATGAACGTGAAGTCGGTGATCGCGGGGGA
>JBKJOC010000401.1:0-4267 GCA_046595725.1 Candidatus Eiseniibacteriota bacterium | reverse complement strand
CTTACGCCGATTTCACCGGCAGGTTGCAGCGCCCCACTGCGGCCGCTAAGGTCCGGGCGTGAAACGCGTTCCCGTACTTCTGCTCGCTGTCCTCGTCGCCGCGGTCTGCGTGCGGCTCGGGTTCTGGCAACTGTCCCGACTCGACGAGAAGCAGGCCCTCAACGCGCGGCTGGTCTCGGCGCTCGCCGCCCCGCCGCGCGCCCCCGAGGCGGCGGATTCGCTGGCTGAGGCAGGCTCGGACGCGCTGCGGCGCGGCCGGTTCACGGCGCGCGGTCGCTACGATGAGACCCGCCAGTTTTTGTTGATGGGCCGGGCCAAAGACGGCGAGCCTGGCGTCGGCGTCGTGACCCCGCTCCTGCCCGCGGACGGCGGCCCCGCGCTCCTGGTCGATCGCGGCTGGATCCCCTCCTACGACGCCGCGACCGCACAGCCCGAACGTTTTCCCGCGCCCGGGGAGCGCACGGTCACCGGCCTTGCCGAGCCGCTCGCGCGCGATGGCCCCGGGACACGCAGGACGCGCTACTTCCGGGTCGAGATCGATTCTCTCGAGGTCTGGTCGACGCCCAGGCTCGACGCCGACTCGGTCGCGGCCCGCCTGCCCTATCGCGTGCGACCCTGGGTCCTGCGAGCGCTGCCGGACGCGGCCGACTCGCTCGAGGTTGCGCAGGCCGCCGAGAGCGGTCCGTTCGCAGGCCCCTTGCGCATGGCGCCACGGCCCTACGACGAGGGCATGCACCGGAGCTACGCGGGACAGTGGTTCGCGTTTGCCGCGATCACCCTGATTGGCTCGATCGTGCTGGTCCTCAAGGGCCGGGCGAATCCCGCCACGAGTCAAGGCGGCGGCTGATAGACTGCGAAGGTCGCGCGGGGCGCCCGCTCCGCGAACCCCACGGAGGATCGGAATGGCCGCCACCAAGATCACTGTCATGCACAACGGATCGCTGCGCGTTGAAGGGGATTTCGAGATCGTCGACCAGGACGGAACGGCGTTCGGCCTCAAGGGGCGCACGCGCCTGTCGCTCTGCCGTTGCGGCCAGTCCTCCAACAAGCCGTTCTGCGATGGCTCGCACAAGACCTGCGGCTTCAGCTCCCAGGAGGTCGCGTTCGACCTGCCGGAGCCGGCGCCCAAGCCCGCACCGTGAGTCCTTAGCAGCGGCTCAGCTGATCCCGGGCAGGGTCAACGGCGGCTCCGTGCTCTCCGAGCCGCCGGCCGGGGTCATCCCCCGCTGTCCGCTGCGACGCGCCCACACCAGCCACACTCCCGTGATCGCGATCCACAGCGCGAGCCCGCCGGGAACCCACATCAGCAATCCCCCGAGCTGCTGGTCGTCAAGCGGCGACAGCCCCCAGGTGCGCGGAGCGCTGGCGTACCACGGGTACAGCACCGTGTCCGAAAGCGTGATCACCGCGGCCACGATCTGCATCGGGATGCCGAGCAGGAAGAGGTAGAGCATCTGCGCGGGTTCCTTGAGGCGCCCCGCCTCCGGGACCGGGCAGCACACCGGCCACCACGCCATCACCGCCGTCACCATGAACATGAGGTGGGTCGCGATGTGGACGTTGTGGTTCCGCATCATCAGGTCGTAGAACGGCACGAGGTGCCAGAAGATCAGGCTCGAGATGAACAGCCCGCCCCCCACCAGCGGGTGGCCCCAGAAGCGGGCGGCGCGGCGCATGCCGGGTTTCGCGACGATCGCCGACACGAGCCAGGCCGGCAGCCCCAGGATCAGCAGCGGCGCCATGACCTGCGTCAACATCAGGTGCTGCACCATGTGCGTGCTGAAGAGGTAATAGTCCGAGAGGTCGTGCAGCGGCCCGTTGAGCGCCAGCAGCAGGACCGCGAGTCCGACGAAATACGTGATCGCGCGGCCGACCGGGAATGACTCGGCCCCGCCGTGCCTGCGGCGCAGGGGTCCGACCGCCCAGAGGTAGATGAGCGCGAGCAGCAGGGTGCCGATCAGGACGCTGTTGTGGTTCTCCCACACGCGCGGATCGAACGGCGCGAGCTCGGGCGCGCGCGCCTTGGTGCCGGGGATGAACGTCCAGTCGCGGGAGCCGGGAGTGACGGTGGGTGCAGCGTGTTCGGTGCGGGGGGGGCCGCTCGCGGGCGCCGTGGGGACCTGCGGCGCCTTCTTCGGTGCGGGCGCATCGTGGACGAAGAATCCGGCGTTCACCTCACGATCGGGGCGTGGGAGAACAGCGCCAGCAGCGCGAGGATGATCGCCGCGGCGAAGCACATCGGCACGACGAACACCCAGGAATAGAGCCGGTGGTCAAACTTGAGGTGCATGTAGAACATCGCGACCAGGGCGAACTTGAGCGCCGACAGCGTCAAAAGGACGGGCGGCAGGAACTGGTGCATGGAGGGCACGTAGAAGATCGCGACCTCGATCACGGTGATGATCGTGAGGATGATCGCGATGCCGACGTACTTCTTCGCCGTCGGATGGGCGTGCGCGTGCGGGTCGTCCGCTGGCAAATGGGTGCCGTGGTCGCTCATGGTCCCGTCCCCTACTGCAGCAGGTAGATCAGCGTGAAGATCGCGATCCAGACGACGTCGACGAAATGCCAGTACAGGCCGCAGATCTCGACGTCGAGGTCGTTCTTCGGACCGATGCGCCCGGTGAAGGTGCCGATGAACAAGGTCCACAGCCAGATCACGCCGACCGTCACGTGCGCGCCGTGGAAGCCGGTCAGGACGAAGAACGTGCAGGCGAACAGGTTCTTCTGCAGCGTCAGCCCCTCGTGCACGAACTCGGTGAACTCGTAGGCCTGCAGCCCGACGAACACCATTCCGAGGACCGCGGTGGCCGCGAGCCACATCCGCGCCTGCGACATGTTGCCGCGCTGGATGCCGGCGAGCGCGAGCACCATGGTCAGCGAGCTCATGAGCAGGTCGAACGCGCTGAACGAGGTGAGCGGGATGTTGAGGATCTCGTGGGGCAGCGGGCCCTCGAGACTCTTGCCCTTGTAGATCAGGTACGTCGCGATCAGCGAGCCGAAGAACATGCACTCCGAGCCGATGAACGTCCAGAACACGATCTTGCGGCTGTTCTGGCCGGTGCTCGTATAGTGATGATCGTCGACGAACGCGGGGACGGACCCGGCTACGGCAACTGCGGCATCGGACAAGTCGCTCTCCTCCTGTCGATCAGCTGGCGGGTTCGAAGCACCAGCTGAACGCACCCACGATGAACATCAAGAAGCCCGGAACCCCCAGGATCCATCCGAAGATGAGCCCCGACATCATGAGCATGAGGCCCAGTGCCGTGACCATCGGCCAGTAGGACGGCTTGGGCATGTGGATGGCGCTGCCGTCGCCGTTGACGTCGATCCTGTGGCCCTTCGGGCCATCCTGGTGCCACAGGGGATCGAGGCTCTGGACCGTGGGCAGCTTCGCGAAGTTGTACTCGGGCGGCGGCGACGGGATGGCCCACTCGAGCGTCGGCGCGTTCCACGGGTTGATCGGCGCGATTTCGCCCTTCCTGATGCTCCGGAACAGGTTGTGCACGAACACCAGGATGCCGGCCATCAGGAAGAACACGCCGATGGTCGACAGCAGATTGTAGATCTCGAGCCCGAGGCCGGCCTGGTAGGTGTAGATGCGGCGCGGCATGCCGAGCAGCCCGGCGAAGTGCATCGGGAAGAACGTCAGGTTCATCCCGAGCATGACCAGCCAGAAGTGCCACTTGCCCAGCGTCTCACTCAGGTAGCGGCCCGTGACCTTGGGGAACCAGTAGTAGATGCCGGCGAAGACCCCGAGCATGGTGCCGCCGAACAGCACGTAGTGAATATGCGCCACCACGAAGTAGGTGTCGTTCTGCTGCAGGTCCGCCGGCGGCGAGCTGTGCATGATTCCCGACAGCCCGCCGATGATGAACATCGCGATGAAACCGATCGCGAACCACATCGCCGTCTTGAGGTTGAGCGAGCCGCCCCACATCGTGCCGATCCAGTTGAAGATCTTCACGCCGGTGGGGATCGCGATCAGCATGGTGGCGAGCGCGAAGAACGAGTCGGCGATCGGCCCCAGGCCGACCGTGAACATGTGATGGCTCCACACGCCCCAACCCATGAATCCGATGAAGATGCCCGAGTAGACGATGAAGGCATAGCCGAACAGGGGCTTGCCGGAGAACGTGGGCAGGACCTCGGAGACGATGCCCATGGCGGGCAGGATCAGGATGTACACCTCGGGATGCCCGAAGACCCAGAACAGGTGCTGCCACAGCACGGGATCGGCGCCGCCCGAGACCACGAAGAAGTT
>JBKJOC010000276.1:0-3011 GCA_046595725.1 Candidatus Eiseniibacteriota bacterium | reverse complement strand
GGCCTCGAGGACGGCGAAGTCGCTCTTGCCGGTGTCGGGCAGGAGGAGGAGCTGGCTTCCGTTCCACAGGGCATGCGCGAGCTCGATCCTGCCCTGGTGCCGTATGGCGTAAATTTCGTGCTCGACGATCGGCACCGGCTCCTGGGAAATGACGACCACGTCACCCGGCTTGAGCACGGTGCCGACGCGGAGGAGCGAGGTCTCGGTCATGCGGTAGGCGAACGGATGGCGCATGTTCTTCGACTCCACGACGTCGGATCCGAGGCGCACGAACTCGACCTGCGGGGAGGTGCGGGATTGAAGGAAACGCTCGCGGCTTTCGTCGGGGTCCAGGCCCTCGGGCAGGATCGGGACGCGGAAGCCGCCTTTGAACTCCCGAGATTCGGTCTGCAGTCCAGAGAAGCCCGCTCTGAAGGCTGTGTTCTCGGTCTGCGGGATCCACCGCGGCCTCGCGCTTTCCGGCAGCGCCCGGTGTTCCACCACCGCTGACTGCGATGCGTGGAGAGACGACTCGAGTTCGAGCAGCTCCTGGTAGCGCTCGAACCGCGTGGTGCCGGGCCGCGCGAAGCGCGCGTCATGGAGAAGGCTGGGATCGCCCAGCACGCGGGCCAGCTCGCGCCGGGCCCGGGCCGCGCGGTGGGGATCCTTCCGGCCGCCGATCTGCGACCACAGGAGGAACACGTTCTTGGGATCGCCGAGCTGCTCGGCCAAGAGCTGCGCGAGGGCGAAGTGCGGGGTCTTGTTCCCGGCCTCCATCTGCGAGATGTAGGCGGCGGACGTCGAGGACAGGCCGATCGCGCGGGCGAGTTCGCGAATCGTCCATCCCCTGGCGAGTCGGAGGTCCCGCAGGTACTCGCCGAGCGAGCTGCCCGGAGGGCCGGCGGGGCGGCCGCGCTTCGGACTCGAGTCGTCTTCCTCGGGAGGCGGTCTCATGAGTCCGACCATCGTAGCATGAACCTGGTGGAATTGTTCTTGACAAGCGGTTTCAATTCAGAATATCTTGCAATTCAGCCTGTCGTCGCCGACCACCGCCCCGCGGTTGCCGGCGGTGTTTTTCTATAGGACGGGCGTAACCGCTCAAAAATAACAATCAAGGAGGGAGCCGTGCGTTTCTGGAAATCCCACGCTGGACCCGTCGCCTCGACGGTCGATCCGCCGTCTCACGAATTCGACCTGGGAGGCGCGCTGGGCGACTGGCTCGGGCGCGTCGTCCTCGCTCCCAAGCAGCAACTCGGCCGGCTCGAAATCAGCCCGCTCCTCCTCAGGGGGGATCCGGGCGAACCGTTCTTCCTGCTCCACGAGGCGATGGCGTCGGGAACGCTCGAGGTCACCGAGCGGGGACAGGGCACCGTCAACGAGGTCGTTGCCCACAACCGCGGCGACCGCCCGATTCTCATCCTCGAGGGCGAGAGCATCCACGGCGCGAAGCAGAACCGCATGATCACGAAGGATGTGCTCATCGCCGCGGGATCGAGCGTGGCAGTGATCGTCGGTTGCGTCGAACAGGGGCGCTGGGATCGTTCCAACAGCGCGTTCAGGTCGTCGCCGATGCCCGTCGAGCCAGGCCTCCGTCTCGCGATGAAGATCGGGGCCGCCAGCGGAGTCAGGGTCGATCAGGCCAGGCTCTGGAGGGCGGTTTCGGCCAAGCTCGCAGGCGCGGCGGTGGAATCGTCGAGCCGCAGCTACCACGACTTCATGCACAAGTTCGGAAGCGAAGCCGAGCAGGGCGCGCGCGCTCTCAAGCCGGTCGAAGGCCAGGTCGGCATCCTGGCGACCGAGGACGGGCGCCTGGTCGGGATGGACCTGCTCGGGCATCCGCGCAACTGGGGGGCGCTCTCGCATCGGCTCGCCTCCTCGTACGTACTCGGCAGCCTCAAGGACGATGTCGCTCTCCCCGCGCGCCTGCGCCGGTCGCCCGAGGAATGGCTGCGCGCAATCGCGGCCGCGGGAGTGAAGGCGCATCCCTCGGAGGGTCTCGGGCACGAAGTCGTCCTGAGCGATCCCACGTTCGTAAGCGGCGGACTCTGGCACGAGGGACGCCCCGCGCATCTCGCGGCGTTCGGCATCGCGCCCACGGTGGAACCTGGAAGCTGGGTGGCCCAAGACTAGCGAAGGAGAGTCGAATGGAACTGAAGGCAAGTGCCAACCGCGGCCAGTGCTCGATCGATGGCCACGAGCTGCAATTCGTGTCGCTCACGTTTCGCGCGCCCGAACTCGAATCGAGCTCGAAACGCCCGCAGGCAAACCTCGCGCTCGTGCTCGATCGCTCGGGCTCGATGGCGGGGAGCAAGATCCGCCTCGCGCGCAAGGCGGTCGAAACCGGACTCTCGATGCTGCGCGATCGCGATCGCTTCGCGCTCGTCGTGTTCGATCAGCACGTCGATGTCATCGCATCCTCGCAACCCGCGTCGGCAACCCAGGTGCGCGCGGCCCTGCGCGCGCTCGAGGACGTCGACGCCCGCGGCCTCACCGACCTTGGCGCGGCCTGGACGCGCGGTGCGGACGAGATCGAGCCGCATCGTTCGCCCGGGGGAATCTCGCGCGTGATCCTGGCGACCGATGGAATGGCCAACCACGGGATGGTCGACCCCGACGCCTTGCTGGACGCTGCAGCTCGCCTCCGCGAGCGAGGTGTCACGACTTCGACGATCGGGATCGGCTCCGACTTCGCCGAACAATTGCTGCAGGGCATGGCCGACCGCGGAGGGGGGCACGCCTACTATGCCGAGACTGCCACCCAATTGATCGACATGCTGGCGGGCGAGATCGGGGAGACGCTCGAGGTGACGCTGCGCGAGCCTGTGATCGAGGTCACGGTGCCCGAAGGCGTCGGCATGGAACTGCTCGACGCCTTTCCCGTGACGCGGCGCAACGGAGCGATCGAGATCGCCCCCGGGGACCTCACCGCCGGGCAGTGGGTCGAGCTGATTTTCGAGGTCAGGCTGCCCACGGGAAGAGTGGGGGATGCGCTCGCGCTCGGGTTCACGCTGATGTCGGGCAGCGAGCGCGCT